>JADGPN010000151.1 GCA_017882465.1 Solirubrobacteraceae bacterium | reverse complement strand
ATTGCGGCGATGGCGATCCCGCCGAGCATGCGCAGCCGACGGGTGCGGCGCTCCTGCTCGGCGCGGGCCTGCTCGTCGGCGAGCCGCTTGGCCCTGGCTTCTTCACGTTGTGCTTTTCGGGAGCTCATGCAAGTGCGTCCTTGATCAACAGGATGGCGATCACGAGCCCGGCGATGCCGGCGGAGATCGCGATGATCGCCGCGAGCAGCCGCAGCTGGATCTGGCCTGTGGTGGTTGGTGTCTGCGTCATCCGTTTGCCTGGTCGACGATCAGCGCGGTGAACGCCGGATCGTTCTTGGGGGTTACCTGGAACGCTAGTCCCCATTTCCCGACCATGATCAGCGCCGGTGCGGCCCGCGCGTAGATCCCGGGGTGTGTTTCCGTCAATTGATACTCCTGCTGCGGCATCTGCATCTCGAGGTGGTTGAGCGTCAGGGTGACATTGGCGCCGCGGACCCGCTGTCCTCCCTTGGTGATGCGAACTGCAAACGAGTCCGGGGCGGCAGCCTTGTTGGGCGACACCAGCACCTGCAGCTGATAGCCCGCGCGGTGCACGGTCTCGGCCACGGTGCCGGGCCCGACCGTCGCCAGCGCCGAATTCTGCAGCGCGAACGCCGGCGGCGGCGGCGCGAGGCTGGAGAGGACCGCGGCGGTGAACACGGCGCCGGCGACCAGGATCGCCTCGAGGCTGACGACGCGACGCAGGAGTCCGGCGGCGGGCCGGCCCTGCTCCTCGCTGCCGCCCGCGGCGGCAAGCTGCGGCTTGGTGCGCAGGAGGTTGGCTGCGGCGAGGGCCATGGCCGCGGCCAGCAGCCCGATCTTGACCAGGATCGCCCGTCCGTAGCTGGTGTCCCAGAGCGCGTTGACCGCGGGCATGTGGATGATCGTGGCGCCGGTGCCGGTGGCCAGCAGCACGAACACCGAGACGAAGGCGACGTTCGAGAACCTCGGCACGACGATCGATAGTCCCGGCACTCGTCCGCCGGCGGGCAGGCTGCGCCACAGCACCAGCAGCCCGATCAGCCCTCCGATCCAGATCGACCCGGAGGCGAGATGAGCCCAGTCGAGGAGCACCGAGAGGCCGCGGGGCGATGTCTGGGCGGCATGCCCGGTGGCACCGGGGACGATCAGCACCGCGGCTGCGCCGAGCAGGGCGCCGGCGCCCGCGGTCAGCTCGGCGACCGAGCGCGGCTCGCGCTCGGGCCGGTCGAGCCACAGCGAGATCCACGCCGCCAGGCAGAACAGGGCAAAGCACAGCTCCATGTCGACATAGCCGCGGCCGAAGGCGGTCACACGGTAGAGCGGCACCAGGGCACCGAGATCGAACACCGACCGCAGGGAGTCGTTCGCGGTGGCCAGATCGAGGTAGATCGGGATCGTCAGCAGCCCGAGCACCGAGGCGACGATGAACGCGCGCGACACGGCCCGCAGACTGGTTCCGCGCACCCGCCTGACCATCGGCCGGGCGATGAAGCAGCGCAGGACGAACAGCCCGATCGCGCTCATCACGGAGAGGAACATCGCCCAGCGCGCGATCAGCAGCTGGGGCGTGACGGCGGTGGCCGAAACGTGGGGGACCGGGAACTGCGGGGCGGGCCCCGGATTCGGACCGACCGCGTAGGTGAACGCTCCCTGGACCGGATGTCCGTCGACGGAGATCGCGCGCCAGTAGATCAGGTACCAACCCTGGGGGAGGTTGGGGCGCAGCGGCACGACCAACGTGTCGGGATTGGCCGGCGAGCGCCTCACCTGGCCGATCGTCTGCTGGCGGCCGGCTGCGTCGGTGACGGAGATGATCGCGAATCGCGGCTCCACCGCCTCGTCGTAGGTCAGGGCGACACTGGGCGGTGGAGAGTTCAGCACTCCGCTGGCCACTGGGACGGTCCTGATCAGGTAGGCGTGGGCCGAGGCCAGGCTCGGCAGCAGCGCGAATCCGGCCGCGACCGCGGCCATCGCGACGGCGATTCGTGCCGTGCGTTTCACGCCAGTGGGCGATTGCTGCGGCCCAGGAGCGCCATTCCGCCGGTGATCAGTCCCAGGGTGCCGATGATCAACGCGACGATCGTGAGCGCGGAGCTGCCGCTGCCGCCGCCGCCGAGAGAGCTCCTGGCCTCGATCGTCGGGGCCGGGGCGTCGGATGACTCCGGCCCCGACCAGTTGACGATCGAGCCGTCGGAGTAGGTCTGCTGAACGGTGAACCGGTACGTCTGGCTGGCGGCCGGCTGGGCCAGGAACTGAAACAGCGAGTCCTCACCGCTCGGGACCCGGCCTCCGGTCCAGGTGACCTTCTGGATCACGGCGTTGTTGCCGTTGCCCGTCTGCTGCAGGACGCGGTTCCAGCCCGGGCTGGGGGCGAACGAGTCGATCGAGAAGCCGCTCGGCACGGTCAGGACGATCTTGGCTGTGGTCACGTTGTCCTTCTCGGTCGGGACCGCGAGGCTGTACAGCTGCAGCTCACCCGCCACCGACACGGGTGGGCTGACCCGGGCGTGGGCCGATGCGACGCTCGGCGCCAGCGCCGGCACGAGGAGCGCGGCCCCGACGGCGATCAAGCGCCCAGGTCCGATCCGGATCACCTCAGCCCACCTTCAGGGTGTAGGGAACGGTCAGCACACGACCGCCCAGCATCGTCTGCAGAAATAGCTCCCAGGTGCCCGGCACCGGCAGCAGGATTCCCAGCGTCAGCTTGCCCGGGGCGGTGGAGCTGCCAGAGACCCGGGTGGCTCCCAGCACGCTGGTGCAGTTGGGCGCTCCCGCGCCGCACACGTGGGTGTGGAAGTAGTCCAGTGAGCCCGAGTGGAAGAAGATGGCGTGCGCCAGCGCGCCGTACCACGGCACGAAGGTGACCTTGTGCCCCTGCGGGTCGGTCACGTTGATGTTGACGAACGCGGCCTGGATCGCCTTCAGCTGCGGGGCTCCCGCGACCATCGAGAAGTGGTAGCCGTCGATGACCTGATCGGCCTTGAAGGCCGGCAGGGGCCGCGGGTGATAGGCGCCCGCGACGGTGATGTTCTGCAGCAGCTGGAAGTTCGGCTGGCCGCCGGGGATGTTGGGATACACGTCCACCAGCACGCGGTAGGGGCCGGGCGCCGGGAACGTCACCGTGTCACGCAGGAGGCCGTCGGGGCCGATCGGCGGGTGGTGATGGATGATGTACGCGAGGTCGTTGCGCACGATGATCAGGTGCACGCCGGTGTGCGGGCCACCGCCGGTCTTGTACGCGGTCAGCGGCTTGCCGTCCGGTTGGCGCACGGTGAAACTCACGGTGGTCGGGCGGCCGGCCACGATCTGTCCGCCGGGCTGAAAGCCGGCCAGCGCAAAGGTCTTCGCCGCCCCGATCGTGACGCCCTGGACGCCGGACCCCGAGCTGCCGCAGCCGGCCACGAGGATCGCGGCGACGATCGCGACCGGGGCGAGCGAGATGCGCACAGCCCTCATCGCAGCGCCGCCTGGAGCGCGTTGCCCATCTCGGTGAGGCCGAAGGCCCCCTCCAGCCGGGCGATGATCACGCCCTGGCGGTTGACCACGAACAGCCACGGCTCGGTCTGGAGATGGAACGCCTTCAGCTGCGGCCGCAGGCCCTGCGACGGCTGATTGTCCACGTACACCTCCTGATGGATGAACGCGACGCGGCCGCCGTACTGGTGCTGGAGCGCCACCGCGATGTCGGTGACGGGACCACACACCTTCGACACGCACAGCTGCGGCGTGGAGAACAGGAGCGCGATCGGGCGCTTGCCGAGCACGTCCTTGAACGAGACCGCGTGCATGTCCTCCGGCGGGATCCGGGTCGTGAGCAGCGCGGTGTTGCCGCCCACTGACGCCGCCGTGTCGGTGGCGATGGCCGGCGGTCGCTGCCCGACGTCGGGGATCGGGGAGGATGCGGCGACGGCGATCTGCCCGGGGGAGCCGACGAACACGTTGCCGGCGCGCGTCAGGGCCAGGACGGTGTAGGTACCGGGATGCGGGATCGGCACCCGGGCGGCATAGATCGCCTGGATCCCACCGGGGCCGCTGTTCTGCCGGCTGCGGTACTGCGGCGCCACGATCATCGGATCGGCCGGAGCCAGGAACGGGCCCTTGGCCGGCGTGTTGGGGCTGGTGGCGATGTAGATCGCCGTGGGCGCGTAGATGAAGGCGCCGGAGCTCGTATTGAGGCCGAACGCGACCCGCCGGGTGCCGGGGGTGAACACGCCGGTGGCCGCTCCGAACTGGGCCTGGGCCCTGGTAAGCGTGGCGATCTGCTGCAGCGTGCGGCCGGCCGCGGCGGGGAACCTGCCGGCAGTCGGGTGCTCGGCGTGGGCCAGCCCGGGTGCCGGCGTCACGGCAGCCGGGGTGGAAGCCGTCGACGGCGTCGAGGTGGCGGCAGTCGAGGAGGCGGACGCGCTCGAGGAGCTGGAGCTGGATGAGGACCCACATCCGGCGAGGCCCAGCGCGAGCGCACCGATCAGGGCCAGGAGCCCGAGCGCTCGGGGTCGACGGCGGGAAATGGCTTGTGGTGATGGCATTTGTGGTCATCGCCTTTCGGTCGATACGCGAGAGTGGTGAGCGTACGGGCCCGGTGACCTCGCCAACGTGGCGCACACTCCCCGCCAACATTGCGCACACCGGATCATGTGTTCACCGCCGAGAGCAGCCACAGTCCGAGACAGGTGAAGGTGACCATCACGACGAGCATCCAGCGCTGTGAACGGGCGGCATCCTCGGGGTCGCCGTAGACCACGAGCGCGCGATCGTGCGCCAGCGCGAGGCCGGACACGTGTCCGCCGACCAGCGCGGCGACCTGGACGTACCAGATCGCCGCCGCCGAGATCAGCCCGTAGTCGATCCGGAAGCCGGCCGTGCCGAACAGGTTCGAGCCGGTGCCCATCGGATCGGAGATCAGATATCCCGTCGCCTGACCCTGCGTGACCAGCAGCGAGAAATAGTGGGCGACGAGGTACCCGAGCGCGATCGGGGCCAGCGAGTGCACGAACGCGCGCGAGAGCTCGGGGCGGCGATGCGCCAAGGACACCGATTCCATTCCCTTGATGCCCAGCCAGTAGAGACCGCCGCAGAGCACGATGCACAGCGCCATGCCGAGCGTGAACGTCAGCTCGACCGCAGCGGTGCCGCCGAGCCCGAGGTGCGTGAGGTCTCTGACGGCACCGGGAGCGATCGCGCGCCAGACGGGTCCGTTGGCCATGCCATCGAAGGTGGTCGTGCCGATCATCGCGCACAGCAGCGCCACCGTGCCGGGCATCGAGGTCACGCCGGCCAGGCCTGACAGCGGCGGCCGCCACCACACGGCGCGCTCGCGGTACTCGAGCGGCGAGAGCCGGGAGAAGAGGTTGAAGGCGACGCCGAACGCGTCCCCGCGCTCGCTCCAGCGATCGATCCCGAAATAGGCCATCCCGACCCACTGCACGAGCGCGTAGGCGCTGGCCAGCACCGCGAGCGTGGCCGGGTGCTCACGGTTGACGAACACCAGCTCGAGCCAGGCGAATGCCACGATCCCGGCCACGGCCGGCCAGCGGCCGAGCCGCTCCGGGTAGGGCAGCGGGGGGCGGTCCGGGCCGCGCCCGAGACCGAGGCGGCGCGCTCCCCAGGCGCCAGCGCGGGCGATCGCCCGCCATGGGTTGAAGGGCCGGAACACGTCTCCGAAGAACGCGCTCAGGATCGGCGTCCCGACCCAGAACAGGACGTAGATCGCGGTCGGCGCCAGGTTCGCCGTCGGGATCTGGCTGCCGCGCACCCCGCAGACGATCACGATCACGAACACGGCCACCCCGAGCAGGCCGAGCACGGGCTCGATCCACGCCGGGTATCCGAACAACCGCCGCGTCCGCACCCGCTCGAGCCGCGGCGCTGACCACAGCGCCGCCAGCGCGGTGAACGAGAGCACGAGCACGATCCCGGCCGCCCAGGCGAACAGCCACGCGGGCACCGGGAGGTACGCCCGCCCGACGAGGCCGTGCGCGTCGGCGGTCCCGGGCCACAGCAGGCAGGTGGCCACCAGCGCGACGATGATCACGCCGGCCGGGACCGGCCGCGAAGCGTCGGGTGAATGTGTGCTCGATCTGCGGAGCGCTCTGAACGCGCTCCCGGCCGCGGTCCTCACGGCAGAAGTCATGTGCTCCTCTAGATCAACTCAGGCGCACCGCATTTGTGGTGCGATGCGGCGATCTCGTCAGCGCGAGGGCGCGAGCGGGGGAGCGCGGCCGGCGACCACGCCCGAGCGGGGATCGAGTCGCCAGTCGGACGTGGCCGGCGAGGCCGCGAATCGCGCTGCGAGCGCCGCCACGGTCCGCAGCGGATGGCTGCGAGCCTGCGCCGCGAGCCGGACGAGGGAGTCCGCGACCCGGAGTGCAGTCGCCAGCGCTGCCGCCACGAGCATCGCGAACGGCAGCGCGGTCCAGCCGCCGTGTCCCACGATCCCGGCCAGGCCGGCCGGGTGGCCCGTGGCCACGAAGCCCTCGATCAGCTCCTGCCCGCAGTAGAAGGCGAACAGGACGATGGCGCACAGCCCCCAGATTCTCAGCAGTCCGCCGCGGCGTGGCTCGGCTCCGGCGCCGCGCTGCCAGGTGCGAGCCACCCGGCCGACGAACCCGCCGGCCGCGATCGCGGCCAGGAGCAGCACGATCGGCTCCGCCACCGACAGGTACGCGTGCCCCTCGCGGGCGAGCCACATCGGCGCGTGGCTGCCGAACGCGGCGTAGAAACGCAGTTGGTGAACGACCAGCGCACACAGCGGCAGCAGCATCGCCCCGCGCAGCCGGACGTCCTGGGCGCGAGACAGCCTGGAAGAGTCGGCTCGCATCGCCCCAAAGGGTACCGCCGCCCGATCGCCTCCGGCGCCGCACGGCCGGCGCCGTTGGGAGGGGTGCCGGCGTGCCCGCCGCCACCGGATCAGCCCGCCGCCGGATCAGCCCGCCGTGACCGGTTGGGGAAGATGCTCCAGATCCCCGGGGCCGCGGCCGCGAGCGAGCGCCGCGTTCCCGAGGGCTCGATTAGCGCAGTTTGCGCGTAAAGATCTTGTGACCGCGGTCAGGTTCTCGGATCGATTGACTGCGGCTTCGATTACAGTTCGCGGCATGCCGCCCGATGGGAGCGACGTGCAGGTGGCCAGCGCCGCCGCGTCGCAGCGCACGCAGAATCGCCTCCGGCTCGCGGTCGTCGACCGCGATCCAGGGTTCATGCAGGTGCTGGCCAACCGCCTGGACGCCCTCGGCTGGGAGCACCGCTCGCTCCAGAGCGCGGTCACCGCCGATGCGCTGGTGTCGATGCGGCTGAACGCGCTCGTCCTCGATGTGGCCGTACTCGGTCCGGGAAGCTGGGAATACCTCGAGCGGGTCTGCGCGCGGCTGCCCGGCCTGGCCGTGATCATCTGCACCGGGCCGTCCTCCGTGGCTCAGCGCGTCCGGGGACTGCGGATCGGCGCGGATGCCTGGATCAGCAAGCCGTGTCACGCGGAGGAGCTGATCTGCGTGATCGAGGCGGCGATCCGGCGCCATCGCCGCAATGAGATGCCCGAGCTCGAGGCAGCCGCCGAAGTCGGCGAGATCACCGTGCGCCCGGACCTCTACCAGGCCTATGCCGGCGAGGCCAGCCTCGAGCTGACCGCGCGCGAGTTCGAGATCCTGCAGCTGCTCACGCAGTCGGACCGCGTGCTGCGGCGCGAGGAGATCTACGAGCGGGTGTGGGGCTATGCGATGGCCCACGGCGACCGGTCGGTGGACGTGTTCGTCCGCAAGCTGCGCCAGAAGCTGCGCACCGCATCGCCCGAGTGGAGCTACATCCACACCCACTTCGGGGTTGGATACCGGTTCGCGCCCGAGCGCGACGACGGAACCGCCGGGGAAGCGGATCCGATCGTGGTCGTCGAGCTCGGGCCGGATCCCGAGCTCAGCCTGCGCTGAGCCCGCGCTGTCCGCAGGCTCCGGCAGCGGCTGAAGGACGCCCGGCAACGCGTGCGGGTGCGCATCGGCAACCGTCCGGTCACAGCTCTTTCACATTCCGATCACGAGTCGTTAACGTCTCGCCGGCGAGCGAAGAGCAGCATCACGACCGGATGACGGCCACGATCAGATCTCGGGGAGAGTTGATCGAGGTCGGTCCGCTCCAGATCCTGCCCGACGAGCACCTGGTGAGGGCGGCCGGACGGCCGCTGATGCTCTCGATCCGCGAGCTGCGCGTGCTGACCGAGCTGGCCCGGCGATCGGACCGGATCATGGGCCGCGAGGAGCTGTTCCGGCTCGTCTGGGGGCGCGAGATGCGCCCCGGCGACCGCTCGGTCGACGTGTACGTGCGCAAGCTGCGCGTGAAGCTGTGCGAGGCGCTCCCCCAGTGGAGCTTCATCCACACCCATTTCGGCTTCGGCTACCGGCTCTCGGCCGAGTCTTCACAGGAGTCGAATGATCGGTTCACAACTGAATAACAACAGCGGGTCGGGAACGGCACAGACTCCGGCCACCTCAAGTGAAGGAGATTACTTTGCGTAAGAAGCGCATCAGCGCGATCGCCGTGGCGGTCGTCGCATCGCTCGGAGTCGCAGCCTGCGGCTCGAGCTCCAGCAGCAGCTCGAGCAGCTCGAGCGGTGGTGCCGCGAGCTCGAGCAGCAGCAGCTCGAGCGGTGGGTCGGCCTCGATCAACGGCGCCGGCTCGACGCTCGCCGCCCCGATCTACGAGCAGTGGGGTTCAACCCTGTCCTCCCAGGGCCTGACCGTGAACTACAACGGCGTCGGATCCGGCGCGGGCATCGCCCAGCTGCAGGCCGCCACGGTCGACTTCGCCGGCAGCGACCCGGCGATGAAGCCGAGCGAGATTGCCGCGGCGAAGGGCCCAGTGGCGCAGTTCCCGGTGGCCTTCGGCGCGGTCACGGTGTCGTACAACCTCTCGGGCGTGAAGACGGGCCTCAAGCTCGACGGCGCGACGATCGCGGACATCTACCTGGGCAAGATCAAGACCTGGAACGATGCCGCGATCAAGGCGCTCAACCCGGGTATCAGCCTGCCGAGCTCGTCGATCACGATCGTGCACCGGTCCGACGCGTCCGGCACGACGAAGGCGTTCGCGACCTTCCTGTCCGCCTACAGCCCGGCGTGGACCGCCGCCGCCGGCCAGCCGGACAAGACGGTGAAGTGGCCGACGGGCACGGGCGCCAAGGGCAACGCCGGCGTCGCCGCGGCGGTCAAGCAGACCCCCGGATCGATCGGCTACGTGGAGCAGGCCTACGCGCTGCAGAACGGCTTCACGTACGCATCGGTCAAGAACAAGTCCAGCGCCTACATCGCACCGACGCTGGCGGCGACCTCGGCGGCGGCGGTCGGGATCCCGATTCCGGCGAACCTGGCGATCTCGACCATCAACTCGCCCAATCCGGCGGCCTACCCGATCGTCTCGCAGACATTCGTGATCGTCTACACGGACATGTGCAAGGCCGGCGTCAGCCAGTCGGCAGCGTCCGGGGTGAAGAAGTTCCTCACCTACGGAATCGGTCCTCAGGGCCAGAGCGAGGTGTCGAAGCTGCAATACGCGCCGCTTC
>JADGPN010000671.1 GCA_017882465.1 Solirubrobacteraceae bacterium | reverse complement strand
GAAATCGACCGCGGCAACAGCGCCCGAACCCGCAACAACCGGCTGGCGGCGATCCACGCGTTCTACAAGTACGCAGCCCTCCGACACCCGGAACACCTCGCGACGATCGGACGGGTGATCGCGATCCCATTCAAGCGCTACGCGCGAAACAGCGCCAACTACCTCAGCCGCGAGGAGATCGACGCTCTGCTCGCGACGCCGAACCGCGGCAACTGGCACGGCCGCCGCGACTATGCGCTCCTCGTCGTTGCGATCCTGACCGGGCTGCGGGTCTCCGAGCTCACCGGCCTGCGGGTCGGCGATGTGAGCCTCGCTGCCGGGGCTCACGTTCTTGCCCACGGCAAAGGCCGCAAGGAAAGGGCGGTCACCCTGACCCGCGAAACGGTCGCGGTCCTGCGAGGATGGCTCACCGAGCGCCAGGGCCAGCCCGATGACCCGCTGTTCCCGACCCGCCAGGGCCAGCCGCTCAGCCGAGACGCGGTCGAGCTGTGATCTCAAAGCACGCCACGCTCGCCGCACGCGACTGCCCATCGCTGAACGCCAAGCGTGTCACTGCGCACACGCTCCGGCACACCAACGCGATGCTGCTGCGTGCCGGCGGCGTCGACATCACCACGATCGCGCTGTGGCTCGGGCACGAGAGCACCAAGACGACCAGCATCTACGAGCACGCCGACCCCGCGCTCAAGGAACAGGCGATCGCCCGCACCGCCCCGCTCGGCATCAAACCAGGCAGATACCGGCCCGACGACGCGCTCCTCGCGTTCCTCGACCGCCTCTGATTATGCCGAGCAGCCGTTCACGGGAAATCGCGCTGAGCAGGAGAAAACGCCCACCGCCAAGCGGCAGCTCGGCATAACCTGCCGCTCGGCATGAGAGCAGGAGCGAGCGGTACATGCTCGCGGACTTGCTCTTCGGCGGCGCAATGCGACAGTCTCGCGGGCCTCGAATGGGTCGTCGCAGACTCTTGCTCGTAGCCGGAAGCAGTTGTCTGCTCCGTCGGGTGGAGCGCCACCCTGGCTAGCGCCCGACCATGCAATGACCTCCGCGTTGGTTCTGATGTCGGCTCGGATCGATCGGTACTGGCCGCCTACGGTGCCCGCACGGGACCTCCGACTTCCCGGCGAAGACCGGTTTGGGACAGGAGGCTGCGGCCACAAGCCCGCAGACCGCCGGGCCGGGGGAGTGCCTCCCCAGTTCCCGCCGCCACCTTCTCGACGTTCCGCCCTCCGGGCGCGCGGTGGATTCAGGCCTTGAGGTGCTACCTGGCGCGGACCGCCGACAGGAACGACGCGTAGCTCCAGGACAGGTCGCTGACGCTCTTCTGATAACCGGTCCAGGCGTCGAACTGCTCGCTGAGCTCGAGATGATCGCTGTGGGAGACAATCGCTCGCAGCATCTGGTCGCCAGCGCTTTGCAGAGCTGTTGCGGCCGCGGCCGGCGTTGTCGACGCGTTGATTCCTACCTGCTTGAAGAACTCGGTGGAGTTGGCGTCGAGCGGGATCGTTCTGGCGGCCGTGATCTCGTTCGCGAGCCGGTAGTAGAGCTCGGCGAAGTTGCACGTGGAGATCGCCCAGGGGTGATCGTCCACCGGCTGATCGTTGTCGCCGTCGTATTTGTCCCCCGGGTAGCGGCCGAGCAGCGGCCCGATGCCGCGCGCCTGATCGGCTCCGTTGATCGGGTAGTAGAACTGCGAGGTCGAATCGTCCCATTGGCTGCGCAAGCGCGCGGCAGTTGCAAGCATCTTCGTGTCGGTCACTGCCACGGCCCCGTAGATCGCTGCGATCACGATGTCGATGTTGGGGTCGTAGGGGGCTCTGTTGGGGTCGGTCGGGACCGGGAGCAGCGACTGGTAGTACTGACCGTTCCAGTGAGTCTCAAGGGCGTTCTGCAGCCACGGGATGGCGGTGCTCAGCCAACCCGGAACCGGGATTCCGAGGGTGTTGGCGGTGATCGCCTGAAAGCACTGCAGCTGCACGGCGCGCGCGAAGAACGAGGCGCCGTACTCCTCCTCCCAGAGATTGACGGTCTCGCCCTGATAGGCGCCCTGCAGGAAGTCCAGGTTCGCTGCAATCACGGCGTTCGCCACAGCCTGCGTGGCCGCGTCGAGCTGGGAGAACAGCTGCAGGATCGCCAGCGTCTGCAGCGCCGGCCCGTCGGTCTGATCGCTCCAAGGCCGCGGACTGCCATCGATGAAGAACGACGCAAGATCGAAGTGGCCAACCGCGGCGCCCGAGTTCTGGCAGGTCTGCGCGAACTGCACATAGTCGATCAGCGGCTGGTTGGTGGGGAGCGTGCCGTGCGCCAGCTCGATCGCGACGACGGCGGCGTCGCGCGTCCAGTTGTAGACGTAGTCCTGGTTGACGTGCGCGGTGTTCTCCCACGACGGAGACGCGAGCACGCACCCGGGCGCCGACACGTGACCCGGGTTGGTGTTCACGGGATCGTCGAACACAAGCCCGTCGGAGGCGACGTTGCGAAACATCAGCCAGAACATGTACTGCGCGATCGTCGTCAGGCTCGATTGCGCCACCGCAGGCTTCACGAGGCTGTACTGCAATGCGCCCATCTCGAAACCCACCTCTCTTTTCGTTGATCGCGGGGGCCTAACGCGCGATCGTCAGCGCGGCGAGAGGAACTGCATGCAAGCAAACGCGCGCCTTGAGGCGGCAAGTCAGCTTGCGGCTCGCTGTGTCGCGGGTCATAGCGTTATCTCCCATCTCGTGACCGACACCGTGATGCGTCAGCCCTGTCGGTATCTAGAGCACTCAGCACTTGTCCTGATACACGG
>JADGPN010000670.1 GCA_017882465.1 Solirubrobacteraceae bacterium | reverse complement strand
CGTAGTGCTGGATCGCTTCCCCGAGCGGCGTGGGGTTCCCGTCGCGTTGCAGCACTCGGGTCACGTCGTAGGCCCTGACCGTGCCGGTGTAGATCGAGGCGATGACGCGCAGGATGTCCGGCCAGTGGCGGCCGATCTTCGCGAGGTCAAGCCTGCCGCGGGCGAGCGTGTTCAGCGGCCCGTAGTCGGCGTGAGGTTCGGCTCGCCAGGCGCGCTGGTCGGGCATGTCGGCAAGCTCGGGCCGGTACTCGATCCCGAGCGGGTTGCACAGCCCGAACATCAGATCCGAGTAGGCGCCGGTGTCGGAGATCAGGATGTCCGGTCGTTGGCCGTGATCGAGGCTGAACGCGACATCGAGTGCGTGCAACGAGTCGCGGGGCGCGCCTGAGACGACCCTGCCCGCCAGGCCGACAGCCCGGTCGGAGATCATGTTCAGCCAGGTGACGCCGCGGTCGGGACCGAAGTACTTGCGGTTCGGCCGTGCGTAGATCGACGGGATCGGGACGACGAACCGCATCCCGTCGATCCCCGCGACCAGCCCGCCTCCCAGCGCCTGCGCGTACGGGATCCCGGCCTGATGCTCGACCAGGTAGGGGTTGGCGAGCACGTACGTCTCGGCGCCGAGGTAGTTCTGGTTGACATGGCTGAGTCGGCCGCGCTCAAGCGCGGGGACGCCGCGCTTGACGAGCTCCGTGAAGTCGATGTTCATCGCGTGCGCTGACAGGCACGCGGCGATCGAGACGTGCAGATCCTCAAGCCGGGTGCGGCCGCCGGAGACCGATGTGAACGCCCCGACGAACCCCGGCAGCCAGGACATCACCTCGACGATCACCTCCGGCAGCCCAATCCGCGGGAGCATCACCCCGACCAGCTTGCGCAGCTCGGTCAGGCTCGGCGGATCGGGAATCGCCTCCAGCGCCGAGAGGTGAAGCCTGCCGTCATCGTCGACTGTGACCTCGGTGCCCGCGTCGATTCGGCTGGCGACCTGCCGGTAGGCCGCGTCGAGCGACCGCGCGTGGCTATCGATCAGCTGCGTTGGATCCTCCGGCAGTCCGAGCGCTCGCAGCACCGGCCCCTTCGCGTTCGCCCACGCCTCGCCCGAGAGCAGCTGCGCGCGCGGGTCGCGCCACCGCGACGACTTGGGCGCGTAGACGTCGCGGCGCTTGAGGTGCCGGTGAAACTGGGTCAGCACGCAGAACACGTACGCGTTGCGGTCGACCGTTCCGTCCGCCGCGGCCTGCTGCCCGTACACCAGCCGCCGCCACGAGCCGCGCACCAGGCTCCCGTAGATGTCCTGGGCCGTCAGCGTGCGGCGCCGGTCAAGCAGCCACGGCATCCGCCGCATCTCCCGGAGCACCGGCTCACCGTCCGCGTTCGATCCCAGCTCGATCACCTCACACAGCTCGCGCGCGAAACCCGACACCATCCGGATCCGCTCCGATACCCGCGCGCGGACGGCGCCTTCGTCATCCTCGTCCGAGTGCGGCACCAGCTCAACGACCGTCGCGACCGCCAAGCGCAGCTCCTCACGGCTCGCGACCGTCTCAATCTCCCGCCACAGATCGGAGACGCGCACGACCTCCTCGGAGCCCGACGCCTCCAGCAGCTTGCCGACCACCCGCGCGAGCTTCGCCGAAGCGCGCGCGAGCCTCGGGTGCTCGCGCGCCCGCTGCTTGTTCGTCTCCCGCTCGGCCTTACCGAGCAGCTCGGTCGTCATGATCAGGTCAAACAGCTCAAGGCAGTCATCGATCGACGTCGCCTGTAGATGCGCGACCGTCGCGACCAGCGTCGCGATCCGCCGGGCGGTCGGATGGCGACGCAGCCGAGGAGCGTTGGCCGCAAGCCCGTAGCGCGCCAGCTCCGCCAGCCGCCGCGCCGGCACCAGCGCACGCGCCCGCTCGCCGTCAACCCCGACCCCGTGCACGTCCCGCACACGATGCAACGCAAGCTTCAGGTTCGTGCCTGTCGGATCAGCGGGCCCTCTCCGCGCCCGCTCAAGCGCCGACGCGCGGGCTCCCTCCTCGACGTCCAGCAACGCGTCCAGCGCCACGAGCCCGAGCCCCGTCGGGACCGCGGCGAGCGCCTCCCACAGCCGCCGGTCACCGTCAGACCTCGCGCGGGCAACCAATCTCGCGAGCGTCGTCACGCCGGGCAGCAGCACCTGCTGCCCGCGAAGCCAACCGGCTGCATCCGCGAACATCACACGAGGACCATCACCAGTCATGTATGCGCCGGCAGCCAACCACTCCTCGAACTCGCCAGCGACCACGGCGAAATCCCGCAGCCCCTCGGAAGCCTTGATCTCCTCGGCGTGCTCAAACCGGGTCCGCCTTCGCTCCAGATAACGCACCACGCACGACGGATCCTCGATCTCGAGCTGGCGCCCCACATACGCCAGCACCACCGGCGGGACATCGGTCGGATCCGGCAGAAACGTGCCCAACCACCGAACCGTCGTCAGCTGCAAGGCAAACCCGAGCCGATTCGGCGCCCCGCGGCGCTTATCGATCAGCTTCCGGTCAGCGTCATCCAGAAAGAAGACCCGGTCCAGCTCCTCCCGCAACGGAGAGCCATCGAAGCGTCCATACGCCGCCGCTTCCACGTCCGACAAGAACTCGACCGGCACGCGCGCACGATACCCACGGTCCGATCCCAGAGCCGCTTAGCGGCACTTTTCGTTCCATTGTTCGTCACGGGCCGAAGCCTTTATCTTGCCGCATGTGGCGACTGCGTTGCCTGCGTTTGTGCAGGCTTGGATGGGGATGTTCAACGGCCCCGCCGGCAAATTTGCCCTCGGA
>JADGPN010000669.1 GCA_017882465.1 Solirubrobacteraceae bacterium | reverse complement strand
CCGCTCGAGCTTCGCGATCGTCGCGCGAAGCTCGACGATCCCCTGGACCGACGCCTCATCTTCGGCGCTCACCGGCGCGAGCACGGTGTCGGCGCATACGAGCGCGTTGACAGTCAGCAGCCCGAGGTTCGGCGGGGTGTCGATCACGACCCGCTGATAGCCAGCGATCAAGGGGTCCAGCGCGTTGTGGAGGAACCGCTCGCGGCCCATCTCCCCAACGAGGCTCATCTCTACTCCCGCCAGCTCGCGGGCGCCGGGCATCACGTCGACGCCGTGAACGTCAGCGACGATCGCGTCCGCCATGTCGGCGCGGCCGGCGAGCACGTCAACAAGGTTGACTCCGAGGCTGCGGACCTCGATCCCGAGCTGGCGGGTGAGCGCGAACTGTGGATCGGCATCGATCGCGAGCACCCGCTCGCCGCGGCAGGCGAGCAGCACGCTGACGTTGATCGCGGTGGTGGTTTTGCACCGCCCTTCTGGTTCGCTACGGCACAGACCATCACGACACCTCCTGTCGATTGTTGTAAGACGAGGGCCAAGCACGGCAATCGGGTCGCCGAGCAGGACCCAGATGAGCCAGCTGCAAGTCGGTCTGGTGATCCCAGCGGGGAAGCCGAGATGCCCCGTAGAGCGGCAGGCATCCCGTCATGGCGCGCCCATCGCTGCGCTCCGCGCCACATCGGCCATTCGCGTCGCGCGTCCGCCGCGTTTGGCTGCCTGGGCAACGACGCGCCCGAAGCGCTCCTGCAGCCAGCCACGAAGCTCGGGCGGAGCGTGTAGGACCAGCGCGCCGTCGGCGTCGATCGCGATCAGCTCGACGGGCTCGAGCCAAATCGCGAATGTGCTCTCGCCGACAGATTCGACCAGCAGCTTGCGAATCCGCTCCCAGTCGGCGTGGTCACATGCCGCCGGTACGCCGAGCGTGCGGCGGACCTCGTCGAGGTTGACGTTTACTCGGCGGTGGCGTTTTCGGCCGCTGGCGGTTGTGTAGGTCTCCTCGATCGTGATCGAGTTCTCTGATCGCCCCCCTTCAGGGGGGTTGGGGGGGTGTTCTTTGGTTCTTTGGTTCTGGGGTTCCTTTCCCGCGCGCGCGATGGGTGCCGGGGTTTTTGCCGGGGTTTTTGCCGCCCTTTCTGCCGGGATTTCTGCGAAAAGTGTCTGATCCTGACCGCCCTTTACGCCCGAAACCCCGGTCAGGACAGGACAGTTCTCGGGCGAAGTGTCTCATCGTGACCGCCCTTTACGCACGAAACCCCGGTCAGGACAGGACAGTTCTCAACAGAAAGTGTCTGATCCTGACCGCCCTTTCCAGCTGCGTGGACCGACCCAAGATCGAAGCTGGGCGGCGACTCGTGGCTTGTCGAGGAGACGCGCGCCGCGACGGGAGCGACCAGCGGCCGTGCGCCCGCCGGGGGTGGCACACGACGACTGGCGGAGGGGCTCGCCGGCGAGCAGTCGCAGATCGGAGATCTCCCAACGGTTTGCGTTTCCGCGCCCGCCGACACCGCTGAGCAAGACCAGCTCGCCTGCCCCCAGCAGCGCCTGGCGCGCACGTCTGTAGCTCCTGTCCGCCAGCCCCGCAGCGCTGCACAGCTGCTCGGTCGTGAGGTCCTCCACGACACGGTCCTCGTTCGCGAGGGCAGCCATGCTCGCCAGCAGCAGCCGCGCGGGGCCGCGCGCTCGACTGTACGCGAGCGAGGCCTCGAACAGCGGCGCGTTGATCTCGCGCTCGGACCACGGGCCCTCATCCGCGAACCTCAATCCGAGCGTGCTCGCACGCCCGCGACCAGTCGCAGCGTCTTCCACCACGATCAGGCCGCGGCGCACGAGCTGATCGCGGGCTTGCAGGTAACGACTCCGACTCAGCCCCGCACGCGCCGCGGCCGCCGGCGCGCCCGGCCACGCACGGTTCTCGCGGTCCGCGAAGCTCGCCAACGAGAACGCGACCAAACGCTCGCCCGCGGACAGGTCCTCCCGCGCGAGAGCGGCAGCAATCGCGGGGACACTCATCGCGACGCCCGTCCTGAACATGACCGCGCAACGCCGCCGTGGCGGTCGCGGAGCGGCAGGAACCGCCAGCCATCGACTGTGCAGCAGCGCCTCGTCCTCTCCCTCGACTCGCACGGGCACGGGCCCTCACACCAAGGCGCGGTGCCCGGCGAATCGAGGTTGATGTGGCTGAAAGCCATCGCCAACACCGCAACAGCGGGGCTCGCGATGACCTCAGCGAGGACGCACGGGAGCAGCACCAGATGCCGGTCGCGGTTCCATCCGCCCTCCGGCTACACTGCCCGTACTGATCTTGTGCGGCGCTGAAAGGCGCCTATGTTCTGGAAGACCGGGCTGCTACCCGGTCTTTCTCGTCTCCGAGGCCAGCGCGATGCGGCGGCCCCCTGCATGGGGACACGAACTCCGAGTCGCCCGCACCCGTTGGTGGGCCGCACCGCAAGCTTCGCTCGGGTGACGGTCCGCGGCGCTGTCGGCCAGTACCAAGGACCCACGTCGGCGATGCAACCCGCATCCACGTCGGGCTCGCGAGGGGCGGTCCTCGGCCTATGGTGGCCAGCGATGCAGGTTTACGCAGGCCCCGCGCAACGGCCCGCTGACAATCTCGACCAATCCACTTGCTTTTACCCTGCTTATTCCCTTGCCAGCGCAGGTATTTCGTGCCATCGCCAGGCAGGCCAATTTGCAGGGCTTTTTGAGGTGGGCGGTGACGGGCTCGAACCGCCGACTTCCTGCTTGTAAGGCAGGCGCTCTACCAGCTGAGCTAACCGCCCCGGCCGCGTGATGGTACTGAGCGTGG
>JADGPN010000668.1 GCA_017882465.1 Solirubrobacteraceae bacterium | reverse complement strand
TGCCGTCGAGATGATCACGTCGACGGGCTCGGCGAGATCGAGATCGAGCACGTCCTGGCACCACACCTGGGCGCGGTCGCCGAGCCGCGATCGTGCGAGCGTCACCATGTCCTCAGACGCATCGCTCGCGAGCACGCTACCGCGGGGCACAAGCGCGAGCAGGGACTCGGTCACTCGCCCAGTCCCACAGCCCACGTCGAGGACCGTCGCGTCCCAGGGCATGCTATGCAACCGGGCGAGGACATCCGAGGCCCACGCCTGCTGCGGCCTGCTCGAGACGTCGTAGGTCCGCGCGTCCCAGGGCGTGGCCATCGGAGCCTCAGCCCTGCTGGTCCGAGCCGCGCTCGTGCGTCATGGGCCGAGCAGCTGGTTGATCAAGGCGCCGCACCGCCGAGGGTCGTCCAGGAACGGAGCGTGGCGCCCTGGCATGACCTCGAGCTGCGCGCCGGGATCACCGCGGCGGCGCGCCGGCCGATCTCCGGGCCGCCGTAGAGGTCGTCGTCTCCCCAGACCATGAGCACGGGCGCAGCGATGTGTTGAAGTTCGGCATCGGTGAGGAAGTTCTCCGGACGGGGTCGTCCAAGGCGCATGGCAAGCCACATGTGGCTCAACATCGCCGTACGGAAGCCCGGCTGTCGCATGCCCTCATTGGACGACATCGAAGAACCCTTCCGGTGCGAGCTCCGCCGCGCCGGATCCGATAGCGCCGCGGGCCAAGGCCCGGCGGGTGACAGCGACGCTGGGGGAGCCGATCCGCGCGACCAGTTGACGCAGCCCGGGCGTAGAGAGCGCGGTGAAGGCGGGGTCGCCGCGCATGCCGGGCAGCGCGACGGCAGGAACCCCGAGCGAGGCTAGCGCGGTGATCCGCTCAGGCGCATCGACGGCCAGGCGGAGCGCCCACATGCCGCCCAGCGAGGTGCCGATGACCGGGACCCGTTCGAGGGCGAGCGCATCGAGGAGCGACGTGAGCTGCGCAACCGCGTGCGCGCGCAGCGATCGGCCGGCGTAGTCAAACGCGTCGCTGAGCCCGAACCCCGGCAGGTCGAACGCGATCAGCCGGTAGCCGGCGAGGTGGGGTAGCAGTGGCGCCCAGGTCGACGCACTCATGCCGCTACCGTGCACGAGCAGGAGCGGCGGACCATCGCCCGCCTCGAGCACACGCACGGCCAGCGGCGGGTCGGCCAGGCGGACGCGTCGGCTGACGATCTGCATCGCGCATGCGGCAAACAAACGCCGCTGGGCCACCTCGAACGTTGCTATTGGGTCCTGCGTTGCGCGCTTGGACATCGCTCTCCCCGGTACTCGCACAGGTGGGCGGCGGACCGTTCATTCTGCCCGCTGTCAAGTGAACGCGCGTCCGGCACCATCGAGCGGTCCGACCTTCTGGTAGACGATAGTCGGCAGTCCGCTTCTGACCTGGATCGCTGAACGCGAGAAGCGCTCGCGTCCATCCCCGGGTACTCGTCTACTGGCACGTACTGCGCGAGCAGCGATGCAGGGTTCGCCTCGCCGACGCCACTCGTCCTGCGATTCGGCACGAGCGAGTCGGATGGCTACGCGGGGCCCGACCAGCGAGACGACTTCCCTGCTGACCGCGCGGAGCAGGTGCGCGGCGCGCAACGACGAGATGCCTGCGGCGTGAGGAAAGGGGGTCCTCGACCCTGGCTTGCGTGGACCCGAGGCGGCGCGAGGGAAGGAGCTCCGAGGAGATCGCTGTCGCAGTCGCCAACGCTGACAGCGACGTGGGAGGAGGCCGGTCACTGGCCTTCTCTCACGTCGCTCGAGCCAGACCGACGGCGCAGACATCGAGTGCTGGCGCTCGAGCAGTGTCTAGACCGGTATCGCGAGCCGCGCGCAGCTTTGAGATGTTGGCGGACCTTCTATGTTGAGGTGTATGCCAACCCCCGAAGACTTGACCGAGATCGAGCGCGCTGGTCGTCGGTGCGCCATTTGCCACTCGGGGCGCCGCTGGCGTCAGTTCGAGGTTGCCCGCGCCGAAGGTCAGCGGCCCGTGGTCATGTGCGCTGCGTGCCGCGCGCGCTATGGCGCCGCCCCGCCCGTGCCAGCGACTCAGAGGGCCGCCGCCGCACCGGTCTCCCAGCCAAAGGTCGCTGCACCCAAGCCGCGACCTGCGCCACGCGAGGATCGACTGAGAACGGCGCTTCGCGAGCTGCCTCGCGAGCCGCATTCGGTCGGGCAGATCGCTAAGGCCGCCGGACTCAACCACGACAAGACGCTCCGTAGGCTCCATGTGCTGCAAGCCGCGGGCGAGGTTCAGCAGGTCGGCAAGCGCTGGTCGAGTGAGCCGCCGTCGACTGACGTCGAAGCCGCGTTTGATCGCCTGCAGGCTCGGACGCGTAACCTGCGGATCGTCAGAGACCGGGAGCCCGTCGCCTGACGACGCGACTCCGGAGGCCCGGCTCGACACACGAGTCTGTGCGAAGGTGTCTTGCCGGTTGCACAGCGCCTCCACAATGCCATCACCAACCGTAGTGCGCATGGCCATCGAGGACATCCGACCCGGTGCCGATAGCGTGTCAATCCCCGCGTTGACTCCGACAAGCCGAGGCTGACGGGCGGCACGTCGTTCCGCACCATGAGGCTGCCTCTGGTCCGAGCTCTCGGCCGGATTTGGCCGAGAGCGGCTGTCTCGCTGGTGACGTCGAGGTGGCGTCTCAGGAGTGCTGTAAATAGCGTCGGTGCTGTCAAGTTCGGGTTTCGCACTTTTGAGGGGTTGAGCCGGGGGGCTGTCGTCGCCGTGGGGTGGCTGCTGGGTTGATGCCTGAGCAGTAGGGCGCGGAGCGGAAGGA
>JADGPN010000667.1 GCA_017882465.1 Solirubrobacteraceae bacterium | reverse complement strand
CATGGCCGGTCACCAGGTCTTGACGCGCTCGACGGGGCGGCGGTGCTCGATTCGCAGTCGCATGTCGAGCACGACGCAGCCGTGTGGCATGCATCGGACGGGGTTGAGGTCCGTCTCGACCACCTCGGGAAGCTCCCGGAGCAGGAGGGAAAAGCGCAGCATCAGCTCGCGCAGCGCAGCGCGATCGAGCAGAGCGCTGCCACGGAACCCATCGAGCTCGGTGGCGACGCCTTCGGCGGAGTCGATCAGCTCGTCGGCTTCTGCATCGGTGACCGGCAGCAGCCGGAACGCAGCCGTTCGGTCAAGGCCGGCCCGGCGACCGCCGAAGCCGACCGCCAGCACCGGGCCCAGATCGGGATCGCTGATGGCCCCCACGAGCACGTCGGCGCCGCCGGGCGGGACGAGGCGCTGGACGATCGCTCCGATCCATTCCCGTCCGGCCACCTGCACCCGTCGTTGGAGCTCGCGCCAGCCCGATCGCACCGCCGACTCGTCCTCCAACGCGAGCATCACCGCGTCGATGTCGCTCGCGTGCGCGGGCGCGGCAAAGTCCGCCTTGAGCGCCACCGGAGCGCCGATTTTCGCCGCCGCTGCAACCGCGCGCTCGAGATCGCGGCAGTGTTGCGAGGCGACGACCTGGATGCCGTGCGTGGCGAGCAGAGTTTCTGCCTCCGCGAGCGAAAGCCAGCCGCCTGCCGGCTTGCGTTCCAGAAATGAGGCGATCACCGTGCGCGCCGCGGGCCCGTCGAGGTCGGGATAGTGGGCCGGCTCGCCGAGCGGCCGCGACAGCCATTCGCGCCGTTCGGCCGCGCGCGCGAGCACAGCGGCGCACGACTCGGGGAACAGGAAGTTCGGCACCCCCAAGCCGCTCCGCTCGGGCAGACGGCCGTCGGAGCGCAGTACAGATGCCACGACCGGTTTGGGGTGCCCCTCGCAGACCGCGGAGATCGCCTCCAGCACGGCCTCTGGGTCGCCGTCGTGAAAGTCGACGTAGTAGACCATCAGCGCGTCGTTGCTGGCATCGCCGAGCAGCGCGCGGATGCTCGCAGCGTAGTCCTCCGGTCCGGCGCCGATCTCCATCAGCACGGGGTTCTGCGGTTCGCTCGCCTCTCTCACCTCCAGCCTGCGCGTTGCACACGCGTCGGCGGCCAGCGTTGCCACGCCGGCGGAGTTGCTCACGATCCCGATCCTCCGTCCGCTCGGCAGCGGCTGGCGCTCGAAGAACTCGGCGGCGTCGAACAGCTCCTCGCCGCCGCGGAACCGCAGCACCCCGGCCTGCTGCAACAGTGCGTCGACCGCCGCGTCGCCGCGCAGCGCCGCCGCCGTGTGCGAGCGCGCATCGCTGAGCACCCGCTCGGCTCGGCGACGCCCCTTCAGAGCGAGGATCGGCTTGATGCGCGACACGCGCCGGGCGATCCGCGTGAAGCGCTCGGGATTGCCGAAGGTGTCCACGTAGAGGATCACGGCGGCCGTCCGGTGGTCTTGCTCCCAGCACTCGAGCAGGTCGTTGGTCGAGACGTCGGCACGGTCACCCAGCGAGGCGAACATCGAGACCCCGAGCTGCCGGGCCGCGGCATGACCGAGCAGCCCGATCCCGACCGCCCCCGACGGCGAACAGATCGCCAGGCCTCCGGCGCGCACCCGGGCGCCGGTGAACGTGGCGTTCAGGCTGACCTCGCCCGCGGTGTTTATCACCCCCAACGAGCTCGGCCCGACCAGCCGCAAACCCCCGCTCCGGACGATCTCCAGCAGCCGCTCCTCCCGCGCCATGGACGCCTCCCTGCCCTGCCTAGGACCGGTGGGGAGAACCAGCAGCGCTCTCGCTCCCGTCGCGGCCGCCTCGGCGGCGAACTCCAGCACCTCATCGCCCGCCGCGGCGATGATCACTAGCTCCGGAGCGACCTCCAGCTCACCGAGGCTGCGAGCCGCCCGCCTCGAGCACACCACACCCCCCGCCCGGTCGACCGGTGTCACGACACCCTCGAAGCCGCCGGAAATGATGTTCTCAAGCACCGCCCAACCGACGTTGCCCGGCGTGTCCGCGGCGCCCACAACGGCCACCGACGTGGGCGCGAGGACAGGTCGCAACGACGCGACCGCGGCGAGATGGTCGCGCTCGTCGATCCGCTCCAGCAGCGTCTCCGTCGGGGTGATATCCAACGACACCGTCACCTCGCCCTGCGAACCGCGGCGCCGCACCGCGAAGCGGGCGTGCTCGAACACGCCCAGCATCGATCCATTGCCGGCCACCACTTCCGCATCGAAGCGGTGGATCCCGCGGTCTGCCGCGATCGCCGCGAGCTGCTCGATCAGCCGCGTGCCGATACCGCGGTGCCGATGTTCATCAGCGACCGCAAACGCGACCTCGGCGACACCGGGCTCGCGCAACCCCTCATAGCCGGCGGCAGCCACCACCCGCCCATCGTGCCGAGCGATCAAGGCCAGGCGATCAACGCCAGTCGCCTCCGCGTCCGCGAGCGCGGCAATGTCGGTGCGTCCAAAGCCGTGAAAGCGCGGGTACCGGCTCTCCGGCGAGAGGCCGTCATAGAACGCCTTGATGTCCTCGAAATCCACCGGCGTCGCGGTCTGCAACCTCAGCGTCGACCCATCACGCAACAGCACGTCCCTGACCAGCGGCTTCTGGGGCTCGGACGCCGGAGCGATCATCACAACTCGTGGCTGCCGTTGAGCGGCCACACCTGACCGGAGCAGGCGTCTGCGCAAAGGACAAGCGCCACACGCGCCATCCGATCGGGCCGGCCCAACCGGTCCGGCTTGCAAGCAAGGCTGCGACCGACCGCGGTGCCGACCCC
>JADGPN010000150.1 GCA_017882465.1 Solirubrobacteraceae bacterium | reverse complement strand
ATCGATCATGCCCTCGCCATACGCCACCACAACCCGGCATCCTGCCACAGCCCACTAATTTATCCGTGAGCCCTAAGCCGCTTGGCCGAGCTCGCGTAGCTGCCGGCGTTGTCCCGGTCGCAGGTTCCGTCGGGCACTGCCGAGCGCGGTTCCGATAGCAACGGCGTGGGCTTCCTCGGGGGACGGCAGCCCTCCTTGTGGCGAGATGCGAGACGGACGTCGTCGACGGCACCGAGACCTGCACTCGTGTCGGCGCGTATACGCGGGAGCCATCGCGGTCGTCGTGGCTCCCTCTGTCTGTCCCAGCGGCGCGACCGCCGGCGGCGCGGCTGCTGCTCTCGTGCTTGCAGCATGCGGGCACGTCAGCTAGCTCGGGACGCTTTGAGCTCGGCGGTGGAGCGGTCGTGGTCTCGCCGTGCGCACTATCCGCGCCAGGACGGAACGCCCGATCGCTGCTGCGACGCCTGCGATGGACCGAACCACGATCTCCGCCAGCCCAACGCGCCGCGTTGGACCCATGCGAAACGCACGCAACTACCGGATGCTGACTTCCCGATCGGCTGGCCCGTCGCGGACGAATCCGTCCGCAGCAGGTGGTGGCAGCTACTGGGCAGCGGCCTGAGCCGCGTCCTCCCAGCCGACCATGTAGCCGTGGAGGTGGTCAGACAGCTTCTCCAGGCGTTGCCCGGCGGGCTCATCGCGCTCGATCAGCCGGGCGGCGCCGAAGAGCAGCGCCTCGATCGACGGATACGCTGGTGAGCTGGCCGACAGCTCATCCAATCCGCGAATCACGGTCGCCACGTCGCGGTGGGCCTCCCAGTCATCGCGCAACTCGTCGACACGACGTCGAATCCCGGCTAGCTGGTCGAGGATTCCCTTTGTCTGCTCTGACGTCATCGTGTTCCGCCCTCATCCCGCAGATATTCGTGCTGTCGCCCTTGTCGCGCGCCGCCTGAGCGGGTCCAACGAACTCATATCGTGCACGATCCCGACCCAGAGAGCGAGCTGCTGCAGCAGCCATCTGCTGCGCACCGTTCCACCGGTTCCCTACGGGACCGCTCTTCCGGAGAGACCCGGTTTGACAAACGCGTCTGAAGCGGGATCCTCGGCGCATGCAACGGTGGGAGTATCTGCTGGTCCCGCTTGAGGAGGCGGGAAAAGTCAAGAAGAGGTCGGCTGAGCTGCGGCCGGATCGCCTCAATGAGCTCGGTGCGCAGGGCTGGGAGGCCGTCGGTCTGACGCTCAAGCGCGGTGACCCGGTCGCGTGGCCGGTGGTCCTGCTCAAGCGTCCGCGCGAGTCGCCCTGAGCGGCTCCCACTCGTTGCCCCGTAGGCGCTACGGACCCGGTCTGCCCCTGCATGCGGATGGATCGTCGGGGTCCGCGCCTACGGTTTCGGGTATGGCGGGTCCTCCGACCACGGCCCGCACCGCAGGTGGTGTCGTGGGCCCGTCCGGCGCGCTGGTCGAGCTCTCCGGTGTTGGGCGGCGCTACTCGGTCGGTTCGAACGAGGTCGTCGCACTCGCCGACGTGTCGTTGCGCGTGGCGGCGGAGGATCTGGTCGTGGTGTTGGGTCCGTCTGGCAGCGGCAAGACGACGCTGCTGAACATCATCGGGGCGCTTGATTCGCCGAGCGAGGGACGGGTCGTGGTCGCCGGCCAGGACATCACGCGCGCCTCTCGGAAGGAGCTGTTCGCATTCCGCCGGCACGGCGTGAGCTTCGTGTTTCAGACCTTCAACCTGTTTCCGGCGCTGACGGCACTCGAGAACGTCGAGTTCGGAGCCGACGCCGCCGGCCAGGATCACGTGCGCGAAGTAGCGCGATGCTGGATCGCGTCGGGCTCGCCGAGCGAGCGGCTCACTTCCCCCACGAGCTGTTGGGCGGCGAGCAGCAACGGTAGCGATCGCGCGCCGCTGGCCAGCGGAAACCCGATCCTGCTCGCGGACGAGCCCACGGGCGAGCTGGACTTCCAGACCGGCATCCAGATCCTGGAGCTGCTCCACGCGCAGGCGCATACCGGGCGTGCGGTGCTCGTCGTCACGCACAACCGGGAGATCGCGCGCGTCGCCGACCGGGTGGTCGAGCTCTCCTCCGGTCACGTCGTGCGCGACGGCCCTCCGGAGGGCGGGCAGCTCGAGATCGCGGATCTGCGGTGGTGAGTCGTGAGCCGCCCGCAGCGACTTCGGCTGTGGGCGGGTGGGCGCTGCGCGACGCTCGCCGTGGCTGGTTGCAGGTCACCTCGATCGGACTGCTGCTCGCGCTCGGGGTTGGCATGTACTCGGCGATGAGCAGCATGGCCGGCTGGCGCACCGCGTCGGCCGACGCCAGCTTCGGTGCGCTGCGCTCCCATGATCTGCGCGTCTCGCTCGTCTCGGGAAGCTACGCCAACACCGGGCAGCTGAGCGCCGCGCGCTGGCGGGAATCGCCGACCGCGGCTTGGTGACGGCCGCGGCGGAGCGGCTCGTC
The DNA here is from genome assembly GCA_017882465.1 of Solirubrobacteraceae bacterium. Lineage (GTDB taxonomy): Bacteria > Actinomycetota > Thermoleophilia > Solirubrobacterales > Solirubrobacteraceae > Palsa-465. The sequence continues at coordinate 7,147 of JADGPN010000150.1, read as the reverse complement.
GTCCCGACCCAGGTCGACGCGTCAGTCGGGCGCCGGAGCATCATCGTCCTCGGCCGGATCGTCGGCTCGCCAATACAGCCGGGTGTCGACCGGCTGGCGACGGTGCGCGGACGCGCGTTGCGGCGAGCCGACGAGGGGCGGTCGGTGGTCGAGCTGGAGCGCAACTTCGCCAAGCACTACGCGCTGCCGCAGGTGGGCCGTCTCCGACTCGCCGGCGGAACAGCGGTGCACTACGTGGGTCAGGCGCTTGCGCCGGAGTTTCATCGTGACCGCCCCGGGCGCCGACTTCGGCGCCGAGGCGAACTTCGCCGTCCTGTTCGCCACGCTACGAACCGCGCAGCTGCTCAGTGGCGAGCGTGACCGGGTCAACGAGCTCGTCCTGCGCGTGAAGCCCGGCAGCGGAACGCTGGCGAAGGTACGGGCCGAGCTGGATCGCTCGCTGCGAGCGGCGCTGTCGGGCATAGGGTTCACGTTCACGACCGGTTCCCAGGAGGCGGCCCGCCGGCTGCTCTACAAGGACTCCGAGGGCGACCAGCAGATGATGGACATCTTCGCCGCGCTGCTGCTCGGAGCCGCGGCGTTTGCGGCGTTCAACCTGATCAGCCGCACGATCGAGGCGCAGCGGCGCGAAATCGGGATCGGCATGGCGCTCGGCGTCAGTCCGCGGGCCCTGGCGCGCCGGTCGCTGCTGCTCGGAGGACAGGTCGCGGCTTTGGGGATCGCGCTGGGGATCCCCGCAGGATTCGCCGCCAACACCCTGGTTGAGGTCGTGATGCAGTCGTTTTTCCCGCTGCCGGTGCTCAAGACCCCGATGCAAATCGGCGTGTTCATCCAAGGCGCCGCGCACGGCGTGGCGGTCTCGCTCCTGGCCACGGTGATCGCGCTCAGGCGCGCGCTTGCGGTCACCCCGCTGGAGGCGATCAGCGTCGGCGCGCGCGCCGCCAAGAGCAGCGGCCTGGCCTGGCTGACGCGCGGGATACGGCTCCCGGGCGGCACCCTCGCCAACATGCCGCTGCGAAACGTCCTGCGCACGCCCCGGCGCACGATCATGACCGTGCTGGGCATCGGAGCGGTTGTCGCGATCACTCTCGCGCTCGCCGGCGTGATCGACCCCTTCAACACCACGCTCGATACAAGCCGAGCCGAAGCGCTGGCCGGTGCGCGCCAGCGTCTGACTCTCGACTTGACGGCGCCACAGCCGGCCAACTCGTCAGCCCTCCGAGCGATCTCTACCAGTCCGGTTATCGGCAACGAGCAGCTCTCGCTCCGCTTGCCCAAAACGCTCAGCGCAAGCGGGCGACGGCTCGACGCCTTCCTGGAGTTCGTCGCTCGAGACGCCGCTCCGCTCTGGCATCCGACACTCAGCCCCGGGCGCCTACCGGACCAGCGCCCAGGCGTTGTGATCGCTGCCCGTGCCGCCCAGGACCTCCACGTGCGGATCGGCGACCGGCTCACCGTTCGCTATCCCGTCCCGACCGGTCCGCAGAGCTACCAGCTGGCGTCGGTAACGCTCCCGATCACGGGAATCCACACCAGCCCGCTGCGCTTCGTGGCCTACGCAAACCCGCCCGCGGCGACGAGCCTGGGCCTGGCCGGCCTCGTGAACCGGATCTCGGTCGCTCCCGCCCGGCGCCATCACCCGAACGGGATGAACCACAGGCGTCGAGGATCGTCAGGCGCGGGCGGTCCCACAGCGAGCGTATGCGTTGGGAAAGTCGCTCGTGCGGGCGATCGAGACCGGCCCTTGGCGGCGGCTGACCCTGATAAGAGTTTGCTCTGAATCCTGTCGGCCAGCGCAAGGCATGGCGGACCAGGCGCTACGATGATCTGTGCCGGGGGGCAGTATCCCCGAACGGGCGTTGCTCGTCAGTACGGCCTACGGGCCCGGGCGCGCCGGCCCCATGTGGGGCGGGAGAAACCTTCGGCTGAACGTCAAATCACGGCGCTCAGTCGAAAGGAGACTCGAGACCATGAACATCACAGCGACCCGTTTCGCTACCCATATCCGTACCTGGCTGCTGATCGCAGCCCTGACCGGTCTGCTGATCGCGATCGGCGCCGCGATCGGCGGCGGTGCCCTGTACCTGTTCGTCGTGCTGGCGGTCGGGATGAACCTCGTCGGCTACTGGTTCTCGGACCGGATCGCGCTGCGGGCAAGCCGCGCGCAGCCGCTTGAGCCGGGACAGGCACCGTGGCTGCGGTGGATGGTCGAGGACCTCGCGCAGCGGGCAGACGTGCCGGTGCCGAGGCTGTATCTGATCCCCTCAGAGCAGCCGAACGCGTTCGCGACCGGCCGCAACCCGCACCACGCGGCCGTCGCGGTCACCGAGGGGCTACTTGAGCAGCTCCCGGCCGATCAGGTCAAGGGCGTGCTCGCGCACGAGTTTGCCCACATCAAGAACCACGACATCCTGATCTCGTCGATCGCGGCGATGGTTGCCGGCGCGATCTCGGCGATCGCGAGCATCCTGCAGTTCTCGATGCTGTTCGGCGGCGCTGAGGAGGAGGACTCGCCGCTGGGCCTGATCGGGACGCTGGCGGCGATCATCGTCGCGCCGATCGCGGCGATGCTGCTGCAGCTCGCCGTCTCGCGCCAGCGCGAGTACCTGGCTGACGCGACGGGTGCGCAGTTGCTCGGCCGCGCGGCGCCGCTCGCGGACGCGCTCGAGAACCTCGAACGCGGGGCGCAGGCGATCCCGATGAACATCAACCCCGCGGAAGCATCGCTCTACGCGATCAACCCACTCCCGCGCAAGGGGCTGGCGACCCTGTTCACAACCCACCCGCCGATCGCCGAGCGGATCCGGCGACTGCGCGCGCTCGACGGCAGCCGCGTCGTCGCGCTGGCGGCATAACCCGAACAATGCCGCAACATGCCAGCCACGGTTCCCCGCGAGCCGTGGCTGGCGCCCGCGCTCCGGGTCGCGCAGGACGTCGACACGACTGGCAACCCGAGGGCCGACCGACACACACGCACATCGGACGCGCTCATCCCAACCCAACATGACTCCCGAATGCGACCAATGACCACACGACGGCCTCCAGCCATGCCGGCAACGGCGCACACCGAACCGGTCGCGCTGAGCGATCAGCTCGAGCGATGGCTGACCCGCGAGGGAGAGAAGACCCTCGGAACCCTCGTCCACACGTTCGGCGATAAGAGCTTCGCGATCCTGCTCGTGCTGCTGCTTGGCGTCCCGGCGTTGCCGCTGCCGACCGGCGGCGTCACGCACGTGTTCGAGCTCATCGCCGGGCTGGTCGCCGTCGAGCTGATCGCCGGACGTCACGAGGTCTGGCTGCCGCAGCGATGGCGAGCACTCGAGCTTGCAGGCCCGCGCCAGCAGCGGTTCATCGCCGGCCTGATGAGGCTGATCCGCCGGCTCGAGCGCTATTCACGCCCCCGGATGAGGTTCCTCTTTCACAAGCGCTTCACCGACATCCTGTTCGGCCTGCTGGCGATCGCCGGCACCGTGGGCGCGTTCCTCGCGCCACCGTTCAGCGGGCTGGACACGCTCCCCGCCCTCGGCGTCGTCGTGCTCTCGCTCGGCGTGCTCCTGGAAGACGCGCTCGTCGCGCTCGTCGCGATTCTCCTCGCGACCGCGGGAATCGCGCTCGAGCTCGCGCTCGGCGCCGCCGCCCTGCACGGCATCTCCTCGATCCTCTGAACGGACGAGAAGCTCGACGTGCACGTCACCGCCGCAGCCTGGGCCGTCACACTGACGCTGATCGCCGGGCTGCTCGCCCTCGACTGGCTCCTGCTCGGCCGCCGCCCGCACACGGTGGGTTTCGGTGAGGCGATTCGCTGGTCCCTTTTCTACATCGTCGTCGCGGTGCTGTTCGGCGTCGGGTTCGGGCTGATCGCCGGCTGGGACCTCGGCACCCAGTACTTCGCCGGCTACCTGGTCGAGAAGAGCCTCTCGGTCGACAACCTGTTCGTGTTCCTGATCATCATCAGCGCCTTCGCGGTCCCGGCCGAGCAGCAGCCCAAGGCACTCACGATCGGGATCGTCATCGCGCTCGGGCTGCGCGCGGTGTTCATCGCGCTCGGCGCCGCGCTGCTGGCCACCTTCTCGTTCATGTTCCTGATCTTCGGCCTCACGCTCCTCGCGACCGCCGTCCAGCTCTACCGTCACCGCAACCAGGACCCCACCATCGACGACAACGCGCTCGTCGCAGCCGCCCGCCGAAAGCTGCCGATCAGCGACAGCTACGACCAGGGCCGGATCGTCACCCACCTCCACGGCCACAGGGTGTTCACCCCGCTGCTCCTCGCGCTGCTGGCGATCGGCAGCACCGATCTCCTGTTCGCGTTCGACTCGATCCCGGCCGTCTTCGGCGTCACCGATCACCCCTACATCGTCTTCGCCGCGAACGCGTTCGCGCTGCTCGGTCTCCGCGCCCTGTATTTCCTCCTCTCCGGCCTGCTGAACCGGCTCGTCTACCTCTCAACCGGCCTCGCCGCGATCCTCGCCTTCATCGGCGCCAAGCTGATCCTCGAATTCGCCCACCACCAAGATCACTCGATCCCCGAGATCCCCACCGGACTCTCCCTCGCCCTGATCGCCGCCGTGCTCACCGCGACCACCATCGCCAGCCTGATCAAGGCCCGACGCGACCCGAGCTCCCACGCCCACGCGGGAGCACTACGCCAACACCGCGGCGACACCGGGACAACCCGCCTCCCCGAACCTGACATCGCGCACCGTGAGGCGATACCGGCAGCGCCGGGTTCTGGCGTGCCGCGAAAACGGCGCACGCGGTCGGTCCAGTGATCCCAGACCGTGGCTTTCCCGTGCAAGCCGGCGATCATGAACCACCGCCCCGCGCCGCCCCTCGGGTCGAGCACGACGGCGCCCCCACCCGCGCGGCCGAACGTAGCGAGGCACTGAGCGACGATACCGGCCGGGAACGGTCAGAGGACGCTGCGGATCGCGGGTGAACTACCGAATCTGCATGTCCGCTTGAACCAACGGCGGGCCTCAGCCGACACCGGTTCCGCTTCTCGCGCCAATCTCGAGAGCGGCGGCCGGCCCGGGCACGCGCGCGTCGGGTGGCGCTGCCCGCATGATCCTCGCCGAGACCGGCAGCGACCGCCAGCGGACCGCGTCGGGCCCAGACGCCGTCGATGGGGTGCCGCGGGTCGGCGACAGGCGCGGTGCGATCCTACAGGCAGTGCGAGGACTTCCCGTCGAGACCACCTGGCGCTTCGAGCTTGAGCGTCGTGTCGGGTCGCCGACCCAGTTCGCCGGGCCGCGCGGAGCGGCACGATCCCGATCTACCGATGGCGCAGCGCGATCGCGCGCTGCAGGCGATCTGAGGTCGCGCTGGCGTCGTCGCAGTTCGTGTCTTGCCGGAGCGCCAGGATGACGGCTCTCCTGCTGGCTGGCGTGGTCGCGTTGATCCTCGTCAACGCATTCTTTGTCGCGGCCGAGTTCTCCCTCGTGCGTGCACGGCGAACGCGTCTGGAGCAGGTCGCGGCCGGCGATCCGCGTGCCCGGCTCGTGCTGCGCGAGATCGCGGAGATCACCGAGTATCTATCGGCGTGTCAGCTCGGTGTGACCTTTGCGTCCGTGGGGATCGGGTTCTTGGGCGAGCCTGCGGTGGCCAAGCTGATCCATCCCTGGCTTCACGGAGTGCTCTCCTACAGCCTTGCGTTCGCGATCAGCCTCACGATCGCCTACGTGCTGACTACGGCCTTGCACATCACCTTTGGCGAGCAGGTGCCGAAACTCTTGGCGATCTCGCGTGCGGAGACAATTGCCCGCGCGGTCGCCCGACCGCTGTACTGGTTCACCAGAACATTCCGCCCACTTGTCGCGGCTCTCAACGGGGCGTCAAACGCCGTCTTGCGGCTGATGCGCGTCGACCCGTCCCTCGCGTTTGAGGAGGGCGGAACACCGGAGGACCTCAAACTGTTGATCGCACAGTCCCTCCAGGGCGGACAGCTCGCACCCGACGAGGCACTGATGCTTGCCGGCGTCTTTGAACTCCACGAACGGCAGGCGCGCCACGTCATGACCCCGACACCGAGAGTCGTGACCGTCGATCTCTCCCAGGACGCCGCGGCAGCATCGCGCCTCTGCATCGATTCCGGGCACACGCGGCTCGTCGTGACCGAGGACTCCAACCCCGACCACATCAAAGGCGTGATCCATGCCAACTCGCTGCTGCGCCTGATCATCACCGACGGACCGACCGCGAGCATCCGCGACCTCGTGCGCGACGCGCTAGTCGTGCCTGAGAACAAACCGCTCGACACGCTGCTCGCTGAGCTGCGGCGGACCCGAAAGTCGATCGCCGTGGTCGCCGACGAATACGGGCGCACCGCCGGAGTCGTCGCCGTCGAGGACATCGTCGAGGAGATCGTCGGCGAAATCAGCGACGAGACCGATCCTGCCACCGGCCCCGTCCGCACCCTCGCCGATGGCCAGTGGCTCGTCCGCGGCGACGTCACCATTGCCGACCTGCGCGACTACGGAATCGAGCTCGACTTCGTCAGCGAGACCTACAACTCCATCGCCGGGCTCATTCTTGACACGGTTGGCCACCTCCCGAAGACGGGTGACAGCCTCACGATCGCGGGATTCTCGATCACGATCGAAGCGGTCCGCGACCACCGCATCGACCTCGTTCGAATATCGCGGGTAGCCACGCACCAGGCTCCACGAGAGGACACGCAGTAGCGGCCGGTCGACACGCGGCTGAACGGCCGCAGTCCCAACGCCCTGACGACGGGCACATCTGCCGCACGCGGGGGCAACGAGAACAGGACTAGCAGCGCGGCGTCGTGCTTTGCCCATATTCGCCAGACACGGGCACGATGAGCATGCAGACGGCTCGGTCCTACGGTTACGCGGGGCGCTAACTGAAGCTCGGGGCACTGCAAGCACCAAAGCGGCCACGACGGCGTCGACGCCGGCACCGCTTCTCCAGGCGTGGAGCAGCAGTGCGCGGTGCATCACGCCGAGAAGCGCGTGATCGTTCGCGAGGGGCCCCTGCTTTGCTCGCGCCACGGGCATCTCGCTCTGGGGGCCATCAGTCTCGGTTTGCGCGGCAAGCGCGCCTCAGCCGTCGCCCCCAGGCGTCATCGACGCCATGAAGCGGCGGCGGGCCCCGAGATCCGCGCGGAGCGGGACTGCGAGCTCCG
>JADGPN010000666.1 GCA_017882465.1 Solirubrobacteraceae bacterium | reverse complement strand
AAGGTCGAGGAGATCGTCCGTCTGACGTGGCACGAGACGCCGCCGGGTGAGACGCACTGGAGCTGTCGGACGATGGCCGCGCGGGCGGGGGTGTCCTCCTCGACGGTGCAGCGAATCTGGTCCGCGCGCGGGATCAAGCCGCACCGGGTGGAGACGTTCAAGCTGTCCACCGACCCGCGGTTTGAGGAGAAGCTCGTCGACGTCGTCGGGCTCTATCTGAGCCCGCCGGAGAAGGCGGTGGTCCTGTGCGTGGACGAGGAGACACCAACGCAGTAGGCAACTTCGGGTTTGAGTGCCTGGTTTCGCGGCCGGTGGGAAGGAGTCTGCCGTGATGTGTAGTACTTCAGGGTCTGATGGCGGTCAGGCGGGCGTATGCCGACGAGTACGCGGTTCGTGTGAATCGGGCGGTCGAGTTGTTGGTCGATCGCTCGCCGGCGGACGCGGTGCGCGCGTTGCAGGCCGAGCATCTGCTGTCGGAGCGTCAAGGGCGTCGGTATGTGAACGTGGCGCTCGCGCGGCCGGACGGGGTGGTGGTGCCGGAGCGCACGGCGGTGTTCACGGTGCGCTTGGCGCCGTCGTTGATCGCCGGGTTGCGCGAGGTCGCACGGTCTCGCGGGATGACGTTGAGCGCGGTGGTCGCGGACGCGGTGCGCGTGTATCTCGATCGGGCGGGCGAGCGGCCGGTGGCCCGGCGCGTTGAGGTCGAGTTCGTCGGCGACCGACTCGCCGACGCGCGGTTGGCGCAGGCGTACGCGGCGTTGGCGCCCGAGCGACGTGGTGTGACTGACAACGAGCGGAGGGACGATGAACGAGAGCAACACCGTCGGGATGATTTCGCCGCCGGCCGGCCGGTCGGGCAGGGTCGCGGCGATCGACGCCCGGGTGTCCTCGGATCGCCAGCGTCGGGAGCAGACGATCCAGAGCCAGACCGTCGCGTTGCGTGAGCTTGCCGCTGAGCGCGGGCTGCTGGTGGTCGAGGATCTGGTGTTCGAGGACGAGGGGTTCTCGGGCGCGAGCTTGCGCCGTCCGGGGCTGGAGCGGTTGCGTGATCGTGCGGTGGAGGGCCGTTTCGAGGTGCTGTTGTGTCATGCGCCGGACCGCCTCGCGCGCCGTTACGCGTACCAGGTGCTGTTGCTCGAAGAGCTCCAGCGGGCGGGAGTCGAGGTCGTGTTCGCGAAGGAGCCGGAGCGTTCCGGGACGCCCGAGGATGAGTTGTTGCGCCAGTTTCAGGGGATGATCGCCGAGTATGAGCGGGCGCAGATCGCTGAGCGGTGCCGGCGCGGGAAGCTGCATCGCGCCCGGGCTGGCGCGGTGTCGGTGCTCGCCCGCGCGCCCTACGGCTACCGGTACGTGAAGCGCTCCGAGCACGCGGACGCGTTCTATGAGATCGACGAGTCAGAAGCGCCGGTCGTGCGCGAGATCTTCCGCCGTCATCGAGGACGGCGAGTCGATCGGCCGGATCGGCCGCTGGCTCTCAGGGCAGGGCATTCAGGCCAGGACCGGCAACACGGGCTGGAACATCGCCACGATCTGGGGGATGCTGCGCAACCCGGCCTACGCCGGACAGGCCGCCTACGGCAAGACGCACGCGATCGGAGCGCCTGTGCGCGAGACGCGTCACGCGCGCCAGCGCGGGCAGCGCTCCGCCCGGGTCGCGCGCGAGCGTGCGGAGCCCGAGCAGTGGAAGCAGATCGCGGTACCCGCGCTGGTGAGCGCCGAGCAGTTCGCGCTCGTGCAGGACCGTCTGCAGCGCAACAAGCGCACCTCGCCGCGCAACACGCGGCGCCCGTCGCTGCTGCAAGGGATCCTCGTCTGTCGCGAGTGCGGCTATGCCTACTACCGCTGCTCGACCCGCAGCAAGAACGGGACCCTGCGCGAGTACTACCGCTGCTCAGGCACCGACGGGCACCGCCGCCCCGAAGGACGCGTCTGCGAGAACCGGCCCGTCCGCCTAGCCGAGGTTGACGAGCTCGTCTGGACCCGCGTGCTCGCATTGCTGGAGGACCCGACGCTGATCGAGGCAGAGATCGACAGGCGGCTTCAGACCATGCGCGCCGCGCACCCCGCCACCGGGCGTCGTGACGCGCTCGAGCGCGACCTCACCCGCGCCCAGAACGCCCTGCGGCGGCTGCTCGACGGCTACCAGGAGCAGCTCGTCACGCTCGACGAGTTGCGCGCTCGGACACCGGAGCTCCGCAGGCGCGAAGCGAACCTGCAAACCCAGCTGGACGCGCTCGACACCGAGCTACACGACGCCGAGACCTACCTCAAGCTCACCGAGACACTCGAAGGATTCCGCGCTCGTCTCTCAGCCAACGCGGAGAACCTCACCACCCACCAGCGCCAACAGATCATCCGACTCGTCGTCCGCGAAGTCCTGATCGGCGAAGACGACATCACGATCCGCCACTCGATCCCCGTCCCCACCGGCGACCAGCCGCCCGGTTACCTACTGCGTTCGGATAGTCGAAAAGTCCCAGATCCAGGCGCTGGATCGCACGCAGCCGTCGCTGCCGATGAAGCCCGACCGGGCCGGAACGATGACCCACCACTACAAGCGCAACGTGACCACAACGCTGTTCGCGGCGCTGGATGTCCTGACCGGGTCGGTGATCGGCCAATGCCTCCCACGCCACCGTCACACCGAGTTCCTCATGTTCCTGCGCGCGATCGACCGTGAAGTGCCCAAGGGCCTGCAGATCCATCTGATCCTCGATAACTACGCCACCCACAAGCACGAGAACGTCGACAAGTGGCTCGCCAAACATCCGCGGTTTCACTTGCATTTCACGCCGACGTCGAGCTCGTGGGTCA
>JADGPN010000665.1 GCA_017882465.1 Solirubrobacteraceae bacterium | reverse complement strand
CGGTGAACTCGATCAGCGCCTACCGCACGATCTACGACACCCTGGCCCGGCTTCGCCCTGTCACCGGGATTGAGCGTGCGATCATCGCCGGCTGCGGCGTCGTCGTCTTCCTCGTCGCCGCATACCTGGCGACGAGGATGCTCCCGCGCCCCTATCTCGCTCGCCACGATCTCGAACTAGACGAGCACGGGCGCGGCCGGACCGTCGTCGAGCCGCGTACGATCGAGCGTATCGCCCAGGCAGCCGCCAACCGCAACGCCGCGGTGACGGCCTCCCGCGGGCGCTACGCCTCCGACAACCTCACCGTTGAGCTCACGGTCGACCAAGCCGACGCGCTCTCGGACACGTTGGGCGACGTGCAACGCCGCGTCGCGCAGGACATCGAGTCACACCAGCTGCCCGGCGTGCGCGTCACTGTCACGCTCGCCGGCTATAACCGCCGCAAAGGAAGGGAACTGGAATAGATGACTACCAACCAATTCAATGCCGCGCTGGGCTTCGCGTTTGTGATCGTGGCAGTTACGCTGACCCTCGGCTGGGCCGTGCTCGCGCTGGTTGGGGCCGCCGGCTTCTACCTGATCGGCAGCGTGCTGCGCGGCGAAAGCGCCCTGCTCGACCTCCAAGAGCGCTTCCGCGCCTTCGCTCGCCCGTCACGCTCGGGCTAAGGGCTCACGAATCAATAACTGCGGGCGCGGGAGTGGCGCCATGGTCAGGCCACTACTACGTCTCAGCCGACGCCTTCTACCCGGGTTCCGCAGCTCATTTGACGTGATAGGGATGAAAACCTGGGTGTGAGCAGGTGTTTTGGTGTGTCGAACATGTGTTCGATGTGTATCTATGCGATCGGGGCCGGCTGAGCGGTTTTAGGATCGCTGGCGGATGGCGGCCGGCTCGGGCGCTTGGAGGTCCAGGAACAGCGGCGGCTGGGCGACGTTCAGCGCGCGGAGGATGTCTTTCTGGCTGGCGGTGAGCTCGGTGCGCTGTCGGCTGGTGCCGGCGGGGCCGGTGAACGTGCCGAGGTGCATGCGCTCGAGTTCGTCGCGGAGGTTGCGCCAGGTCTGGCTTGTCTGGTTCTCGGCGATCCGGATCAGCAGCAGCGCCAGCCAGCAGAGCAGCACGTGGGCACGGATGCGGTCTTCCTTGCGGTGGTGGACGGGGCGGAGATCGAGGGTGGTCTTCATGTCGCGCCAGGCGCGTTCGATCTCGAGCAGTTGCTTGTAGCCGAGCGCGACGTCCTCGGCGGTCAGGGTCGGGTCGGAGGTTCGGAGCAGGAACTTGCCGTCGAGATGCTGCTCGGCGGTGACCGCGCCACGGTCGATCCGCAGCTTGCCGGTCTTGGTCTGGCGCAGGAAGCGCTTGTAGCCGCGCTTTGCGCACAGCTGCCCGTAGAGCTGGTGACGCTCGGTGGGCGCCAAGGAGTCGCTGCCGGCGATCTGATCCTGGATCTGGGCCAGCAGCTGCTCGCGGACGGCCTCATCGCGCTTGGCTTCCTCGGGGTTGTGGCAGATCACGAACCGGTCACGCATCGTGCCGTCATCGATGATCACCTCCTTGACGCGGAGGTTCCCGGCGACGGTGTGGTAGCGGCCCTGGCGAGCGAGCGCCGCCCGGGCTTCCTTGTCGTTGCCGCGGAGCTTCTCGCCGAGGATGTAGTGCCCGCCGGCCCGCTGCAGATAGCGGCGGTTCTCCGCGGACTGAAAGCCGCGGTCGGCGACCCACACCACCCGCGAGAGCTTCCACGCCCGCAGGTCGTCCTTGGCCTGGCGGATCAGCTCCTGATCTGAGGTGTTGCCCGGCCAGCACCACACCCGGATCGGGATCCCCGTGCGGGTGACCGCCATCGCGATCACCACTTGGGGCAGATCGTCGCGATGATCCTTGCTGTGCCCGCGCACACGGAACGCCGAGCGGACCACGTTGCCCTGCTCATCAACGATGTCCTGCTCGGGCTCGTCGCGCTCGAAGTAGGTCGAGGTCGTGTCGAAGAACAGCAGGTCGACCTCGAGGTTGAGCAGGTCCGCGGTCGCGAAGTAGACCGCTTCGGCGAGCTCGTTCTGCACCTCCAACAGCCAGTCCATCGACCGGTAGCAGGAGTCCTCATCGAGCTCCGGGAGCCCGGCGATCCACGCGCGCTCTGACACCCACTTGCTGCACGCCAGCTTCGACAACGGCTCCAGCGCGCGATTGGCGACCATCGCGAAGATCACCCGCTCCGCACGACCGTCAAGCCGCCGGCCCCGCAACAGCCCCGCAAGCGTGCGGTCCACCGCCAGCTCCCGCCACAAGCCGTCAAGCGCCCAGGCGCCACCCATCGGCCGCGACTCGATGAACCGCAACCCCGGCCCAGCCGCGCTCGCGAGCGCCTCGTCCGGCTCAAGCGCCCGCTGCAGCGATGACACTAGCCTGCGGATCGCGTCACGGTCGAGCTGGTCCTCGCGCCCGAAGTTGTAGATCACCCTGACCTTCGACTGCTTGGCGACCGGATCCCACTCGTTGTGCGCGAGCTGCAGGTAGGCGACCTCCCCGTCCTTCGTTCGCCGCACGGTCCGACGCAAGTACATACCTAGTGCTTATACATGATCTCCCGGCTAATCCACAACTTATCGCCACAACCGTGTATCTAGGCCATTTCGCGCCCGGACACCAACGAAATCGCTCTGAGCAGGACTCTTACGCGCCCACGTGCCCAGAAACCCAGCTCAACTGCGGAACCCGGGGTAGCCGGAGCGGTCAAATTTGAAGTCCATCTGCCCCGCGGGCGCGCTCGGGTCCGGTGGTGGCACGGGCCCGGGGGGCACGTGGTCATAGGTGCCGC
>JADGPN010000664.1 GCA_017882465.1 Solirubrobacteraceae bacterium | reverse complement strand
CAGCAGCATCGTCTCTCGGGGCCGCTTGCCGGTGCGTGCGGACCGGGCGTAGACGTCGTCGATCGCGGTGGAGAGGATGCCCTCCTCGACGGCGGTGAGGGTTCGCTCGCGGCGGTCGGCACCTTCGGCGTGCCCGATCAAAAGCGCGTGTAACGCGAGGAGGAATTCCTTCTTCTCGGCGGGGACGTGTGCGGGGTCGTGGACGTCCCACGGGCAGATGACGTCGCCGGCGGCGGAGCCGACCTGGACGCGCCGTGCGCCGGGCACCAGTGAGAGCAGGGCGTCGTAGTGGCCGGTGCCGGCGGTGCGGCCATCGTGGTCCGGGGTGGAGGAGCGGTCGATGATCCAGCCGCGCATGCCCTGGGAGATCGCGCGCATCAGGATCACGTTCATCAGCACCGTCTTGCCGCCGCCCGAAGGGCCGAGCACGAGCGTCACCCGGCGGGGGAACAGCGGGTCGAACGGGTCGATCCGCTCCAGCGTGCCGCCTGGGTCGGCGGTCCCGACGATCAGGCCGGTGGGGCTGCCACAGCTCGAGGACGTGAGCGGCACGCAGTGCGCGATGTTCCGCTGGCCGTAGGAGCGGGTCGCGTTGAGCGTGTCGACGCCGAGCGGGAGCGTCGCGGTGAGCCCGCGGAGGTTCAACCGTCGCCCGCGGATCACCTTCGCGTTGGTCAGCGAGTGAAACATGCGGGCGGTCTCGCCGACGATCGCATCGAACTCTCTGGCGGTCGCGGTGGGGTCGCGGACGGCGAGGTAGACGCCGACGCTGTAGACAGTCGCGCCGATCTCCTCGGCGAGCTCGCCGTCGACGAGCTCGGCCTCCTGCAGCGCGTCGTGCTCATCTGAGCCGACGAGTTGCCCGCGGCGCTCCTTGTACATCACCGCGGCGCGTAGCCGCTTCCAGCGGCGGCGTTGGCGGGCCTGCTCGCGGGGGCGCGACCCGACGGTGATGTGAACCGCGAGCGTCGCGGGCAGAGGGCAGGCGAGGAGATAGGACAGCCACCACGGGCTGGTCTGCAGCGGCGGGGTCGCGAGATGCAGGATCTCCTCGAGCGTGCCGTCAGCGTGCCTGAGCCAGCCGGGGTGGCTGGCGTCTAGGCCGGCGGCGGGCGCCTCGCTGCCGGCGGGACTGCACAGCGCCTGGAGCGTGTCGTGCCGCAGCTCGCGAGCGTCCTGCGGGCTGCGGGCGGATGCGACGCGCGTGACCGCGGCGAGCCGGTTGAAGTCGGGGACGCTGGATGCCGCGGGGTGTAGACGCTCCCACAGAATCGCGAGGGTGCTGACGCCGTCGAGGCGATAGGCGTCGATCCCAGCACCCGCGAGCGCCGCCTGGATCTGGGTCGCGAGCGCGAGGCTGTGCACCGCGGCGTGGTGATGAGTCTGCCAGGTGGTCCGTCCGCGGGCGCGGGCGGACGCCTGCCGGAGCTCGTCACGCGGCGCGCTCGCGCGCGGGCGATAGGGGACCGCGACCCACCAGCGCGCGGCGACCCCGGGCTGCTCGGCGCCGGCGGCGCGCACGACGGTCTGGGTCAGCCCGGCGAGCAGCCGCCTCCGGGCGAGCGCCAGGTCACGGTGCCCATGGGCGAGGTCGCTCTCGCAGGCGGCCTGGACGCGGTCGCGGTCCTCGGCGAGTGCTTCGCGGACGTCGGCGATCGTGTCGGTCTGGCTGTAGAGCGAGAGTGACTGTCCGTCGGGGATCGCGCGGCACAGCTCGCGATAGGCGCGCTCGAGCAGCGCGAGCTGGGTCTGATCGGCGCTGATCGGGTTGGGGACCCGCTCGCATTCCAACAGCCGGATGTACCGCCCGTCGGTGGTGATGATCAAGCCGTCGGGCTCGACGAGCGAGACCGGGATCACGCTCCCGAGGGATCCAAGCTTGCCGCTGAAGGGCAGCTGCGGTGATGTGGCGTTGCTCATTCAGAACGCCCCTCGAGCTCTGCGGTGGGCGGCTGGGACTCGGGGGGCGCGGCGTCGAGCACGAGTCCGAGTCCGTCGGGACGGTCGGGGCAAACGAGCTCCTTACGTGCGGTGGCGTGCCGGATGACGGCGATCAGGAACCGGGCGGGGCCGATCGCCTGCCCGGAGAGGCCGTAGAGGACGGTGCCCGCGAACGCGAGCGTGATCACGGTCAGCGAGATCGTGGGCTTGACCCCGAGCGGGCTGATGCGAACCGCGAGATAGAGGATCCCGCCGCCCGTGGCGCAGCCCAACCAGCCGCGCCATGAGAGGCCGTAGTAGCGCTCAGGATCATTGAGTCGCCTGAAGGTCTGCATCCTCTGTCACTCCCTTCCGCTGGACTGGTCGCCCGGACCCGAGCTCGGCCGAGGCCGCGACGGCGGCGGTGCCGGCGCGCGCTCCGGAGCGGGGGTGGGACGCTCGGGGGTGGGACGCTCGCTTCCGCGGGCTGGTCTGGTGCGTGAGCGTGGCGTCGGAGCGGCCGCCGGCGCCGAGCGTGCTGGCGGGTTGGGGTGTTGGCTAGCCGATCGTCGGGGCGCATCGCGGCTGGCGGGTGCTTCGGTTCCCCTACCGGCAGCGTGGACAGGTTGGCCGGCAGTCGTGGGAGTGGAGGAAGCCGCCGAGGAGCGCTGCTGTGGGACGCCGCCCCGGCTGGGTGAGCCCGCGGTTGAAAGGCCAGGTGGTTGCGCGGCCGCCGGCCGCGAGGGCTGCGAGACCTCGCCGCCGCCGCCGCCGCCGCCGCCGGCGGCGCCGGTCCGGCTCGACGGCTCGCCGCCCGCGACGCGGCCGCTGGGGGAGGGTGCGGCGGGATCGTGTTGCTGCCAGGCGGCGGTGCCGGCGCGGGCCATCCGCGCAGCG
>JADGPN010000149.1 GCA_017882465.1 Solirubrobacteraceae bacterium | reverse complement strand
GAGCTGTGGTGGGGCGCCGCCGGCGAGGTGCTCGCAGAGCTGCACGAGCGGGCCGGGGTTCCGGAGGGGATCGGGCTCAGCGGGCAGATGCACGGCCTCGTGGTCCTCGACTCGGGTGACCGCGTGCTCCGCCCGGCGCTGCTCTGGAACGATCAGCGGACGGAGGCCGAGGCGGCCGAGATCGAGCGTCGCCTCGGCGGCGTCGCCGGCGCCGTGGCGGCCACCGGCAACCGCTCGCTGACTGGCTTCACCGCGCCCAAGCTGATGTGGATGGCGCGCCACGAGCCCGAGCGCTACGAGCGAATCGTCTCGATCCTGCTGCCGAAGGACTACGTCCGGCTGCGGCTCTGCGGCGAGCGGGCGACCGACGTGAGCGACGCCTCGGGCACGGGCTGGTTCGACGTCCGCGGGCGGGTGTGGAGCGACACGGTTCTGGCCGCGCTCGATACGCCGCGTGAGTGGCTGCCGCCGGCGCTCGAGAGCGCCGCGGTCACGGGGGCGACACCGGATCGGATCCCGGTCGCGGCCGGGGCCGGTGACCAGGGCGCCGGGGCGCTCGGTGTCGGCGCCATCGGACCGCCCGCATCCAGCGGGCCGGCGGGGCGCGCGGCTCCGATGTCGATCGTGCTGGGGACCTCGGGCGTCGTGTGCAGCCCGTTGGAGACCTACGCGGCGGACCCCGAGGGGCGCCTGCAGGCCTCCTGCCACGCCTTGCCCGGGGCGTGGTTCGCGATGGGCGTGATGCTCTCGGCCGGCGGATCACTGGCCTGGTGGCACGCCGTCGCCGGAGGCGGCGCCCCGGTGGCGGAGCTGCTGGCCGAGGCCGAGCGCTGGCCGCCCGGCTGCGAGGGCCTGCTGTTCCTCCCCTACCTCACCGGCGAGCGCTCACCGCACGCCGACCCGGGCGCGCGCGGCGCGTTCGTGGGCCTGAGTGCCAGCCACGATCGCGGCGCGCTGGTGCGGGCTGTGCTCGAGGGGGTGGCGTTCGGCTTGCGCGGCTCGCTCGACCTGGTCCGCTCGATCGGGAGCGAGGCGAACGTGGGGCGGGTGAGCGGAGGCGGGGCGCGCAGCGCCCTGTGGCTGCGGATCTGCGCCTCCGTGCTCGAGCTGCCCTTGGAGCGGGTGGCCGTGGACGAAGGCGCGGCGTACGGTGCCGCGCTCCTCGGAGGCGTCGCGGCGGGGTGGTGGTCCGATCCGAGACAGGCCGCCGAGGCGTGCGTGAGCGTGCGCTCCACCGTGGAGCCCGAGCCCGCGTGGGTCGCGCCCTATGCGGAGTTGCGCGATCGGTTCGAGGCGCTGTATCCGGCCGTGCGCCCGTTCGCTCCGGACTGACCCCTCGACCGACGGCGCGCTGCCGGGGGTCAGGCGATCGCCGGCGCGTCCGGAAGCCGGGCCAGCGCGGCGTCCATGTCGGCCTCGGAGAACTCGGGATCCTCGAGCGTGCCCGCGAGGTACGCGTCATAGGCGCCGAGGTCGAAGTTGCCGTGGCCGCACAGGCCGAACAGGATCACGCGCTCCTCGCCGGCCTCGCGGGCGGCCTCGGCCTCCTCGATCGTGGCGCGGATCGCGTGCGCGGGCTCGGGCGCGGGGATCAGGCCCTGCGTGCGGGCGAAGCGCACGGCCGCCTCGAAGATCTCGTTCTGCCGGTAGGCACGCGCCTCGACCAGCCCGGCGCGCACGAGCCCGCACAGCAGCGGCGAGTCGCCGTGGTAGCGCAGGCCGCCCGCGTGAACCGGGGCCGGGACGAAGTCGTGCCCGAGGGTGTACATCGGCATCAGCGGCGTCAGCCCGGCTGTGTCGCCGAAGTCGTAGCGGTAGACCCCACGGGTCAGCGTCGGGCACGCAGCCGGCTCGGCGGCGACGAACCGCGTCCGCGCTCCGTCACGCAGGACCCGGCGCAGAAACGGGATCGCGAGGCCTCCGAAGTTCGAGCCGCCACCCACGCACGCGATCACCACGTCGGGCATCTCGCCGGCCAGCTCCATCTGCGCGATCGCCTCCTGCCCGATCACCGTCTGGTGCAGGAGCACGTGGTTGAGGACCGAGCCCAGCGAGTAGTTGGCGTCGCCGCGGCCGGCGGCCACCTCCACCGCCTCGGAGATCGCGATCCCCAGCGAGCCGGTCGGGTGTCCGGCGTTGTCACGCCCGGCCTGGGTGAGGTCGCTGGGCGAGCGGTGAACGCTTGCGCCCCAGGTCTCCATCATCGAGCGGCGGTAGGGCTTCTGGTCATAGCTCGAACCGACCATGAACACCTCGCAGCCGAGACCGAACAGCGAGCAGGCGAAAGCGAGCGAGGAGCCCCACTGCCCCGCGCCGGTCTCCGTGACCAGGTGCTTGATCCCGGCCTTGGCGTTCTCGTACACCTGTGGCACGGCGGTGTTGGGCTTGTGGGACCCGGCCGCCGAGACCCCCTCGTACTTGAAGTAGATGTGGGCCGGCGTGTCGAGCGCACGCTCGAACCGCCGGGCGCGGAAGAGCGGCGTCGGGCGCCACAGCCGGTAGGTCTCGCGCACCTCCTCCGGGATCTCGATCTCCGGCTCGGCCGAGACCTCCTGCTCGATCAGCCCCATCGGGAAGATGGGCGAGAGGTCGTCGGGTCCGGCGGGCGCCAGCGTCCCCGGATGCAGCGGCGGGAGCGGTTCGCCGGGCAGATCCGGCCTGAGGTTGATCCACTGCGTCGGCACCGCGTGTTCGCCCAGCAGGTACTTGACGGTCTGATCGCTCATCGCTCCCTCTCTGCTCTCGTTCTGTGCGGTGTGCGTTTGCTGCGCTCCGCGGGGCCGTGCGGTATCCCGGCAACCCTAGCGCCGCGTGCGCCAACGGACCCCGAGGGTCGCGGTTACGCCGAAGTGGAGCAAAGCAGCGCCTCGCGCACGCCGAGAGGATCTCAGCTACGTCTCAGCGAAACAAGCGCATAACCCCCACAACACTGCAATCCGTGCGATGATCGCCCCGAGCTGTGATCTTCGGGTGATCGGCTCGATCCAGGTTTGACCCCATCCGGCGGTTTCCGGCATCGAAGCCAGCTGCGGCCCGGGCGGGAGGAGAACCAGAACAGGGATCGAGGGATGAGGGGAGATCTTGGAGGCGCAGAGGCAGAGGCGGGCGGGCCCCCGGCGGGGGGCTTGAGGTGGTAGCGCGGGTTGCGTCGCTAGGCGCGCTCGCGCTCGCGCTCGTCCTGGTCGTCGTGATCCTGTTCGGGGGCGGCGACTCCTACTCGGTCCGAGCCTACTTCCAGGACGCCGGCGGGCTCGTGAACGGCGACCAGGTGATCATCGGGCCGGCGACGATCGGTTCGATCACGGACGTGAGCCTGTCCGACAACGGCCAGGCGCAGATCTCGATCAAGCTCGATCCCTCCGCGGCGCCGCTGCGCCAGGGGACGACGGCGCACGTCTACGAGAACTCGCTGTCCGGGGTGGCCAACCACTACGTGGCGCTGGTGCCGGGGCCGAAGAGCGCGGCCCCGATTCCCAGCGGAGGTGCGATCAGCTCCGATCACACCACCTCGTTCGTCGGCCTCGACCAGGTGTTCGACGCCTTCGATCCGCTCACCCGGCTCGGCTTGCGAGGACTGATCCGAGGCGAGGCGGCGAGCATCAAGGGCCGGGCGCTCCCGGCCAACCGCACGCTTCTGTATCTCGCCCCCGGGCTGTCCAGCACGAGCGACGTAACCCGCCAGCTGGCGCTCAACGAGCCCGCCTTCGACGGCCTCCTCGTCCAGGGCGCCCAGGCGCTGCAGGCGCTCGCCTCCAGAAGCCGGCAGCTGACCGAGCTGGTCGCGAACACGAACGCGACCACGGCCGCGATCGCCGGCCAGAGCCAGGCGCTGCAGCGCGCGCTGGCGCTGCTTCCCGGCGCGCTCACGCACACGACCAGCACCTTCGCGGGGTTGCGCAGCACGCTTGACGCGCTTGATCCCGTGGTCGCGGCATCGAAGCCGGCCTCCCGGCAGCTGGCCCAGTTCAGCGCCGCCCTCCGGGTGTTCACCGATGCGTCGATCCCGACGCTCGGCCACCTGAGCGTCCTGATCAGCAACCCGTCCGGCAGCGGCGACCTGACGTCCCTGTTCTCGGAGGCGCCGGCGCTGGCCCGCGCCGGCAAGGCCGCCTTTCCCCGCCTGATCCAGGCCATGAACAACTCGCAGAAGCAGGTCGACTACCTGCGCTACTACACGCCCGACGTGGTCGCGTCACTCGCGAACCTGGGTCAGGCCGGTGCCTACTACGACGCCAACGGCCACTACACCCGCACGCAGCCGTACTTCAACGCGTTCGCCCTGGGCGGATCGAACGTGCTCAGCTCGAAGCCGGCCTTTGCGCGCTACCAGGGCCTCCAGACCGTCCACGGCCGCTGTCCCGGCGGCGCGGTCCAGCCGGCGCCTGACGGCTCCGCCCCATGGGCGGTTCCGGGCTGCAGCCCATCGACCACCCCGCCCGGCCCGTGAGACGCCTGGCCACTCTTGCCCTGATGCTGATGGCCGCCGTCGCGGCCGTGACGGTCGCCGGGACGAGCGGCTCACGCGGCGCCGGCGGCCCGTACATGGTCCGGGCGATCTTCGACGACGCCGGATTCGCCGTGCCCGGCGAAACGGTGCGGGTGGCGGGCGCGAACGTCGGCTCGATCGCGGCGATCGACGTCACCCCGACCACGCCCAAGCGAGCAGCGGTCACGCTCGGGATCGACAACGCCGACTTCACCCCCTTCCACGCCAACGCCACCTGCACGATCCGGCCTCAGTCGCTGATCGCCGAGCGCTACGTGGACTGCAACCCCGGCACCTCGAACACGCCTACGCTGCCCAGGATCGAGCGAGGCCCCGGGGCGGGCAGCTACTACCTGCCGGTCACGCAGACCAGCTCCCCGATCGACTTCGACATCGTCCAAAGCATCTCCCAGCAGTCGATCAGGGAGCGGTTCTCGCTCATCATCGACGAGCTCGGGACCGGGCTTGCGGCGCGCGGCTCGGACCTGAACGCCGTCATCCACCGGGCCAACCCGTCGCTTGCCTACACCGACGAGGTGCTGAAGATCCTGGCCCAGGAGAACCGCGTGCTGGCGCGGCTGGCGGTGGACTCCGACACCGTGCTCGGTCCCCTGGCGCTGGCGCGCCGCGAGCTCGCGGACTTCGTCGTGCAGGCCAACACGACAGGGGTGGCCAGCGCGGCCCGCGCCGCTGACATCGCGCGCTCGTTCCAGCTGCTCCCGTCGTTCCTGCGTCAGCTGCGCCCGCTGATGGTGGACCTGGCCGGGCTCGCCGATCAGGGAACCCCGCTGATGGCCAGCCTCGGCCAGAGCGCGGGGGCGCTGAACCGCCAGTTCACGAACCTGGTGCCGTTCGCGCAGCAGGCGACGCCGGCTCTGATCGCGCTCGGCAAGACGGCGCAGCAGTCGCAGCCCTACCTGCTGGCCACGGAGCCGCTCGCGCACCAGCTGCAATCGCTCGGCAGCGCGGCCGTCCCGACGGCCTCGTCGCTGAACACCCTCACGTCGAGCCTTCAGAAGACCGGCGCGATCCAGCGGCTGATGGCGCTGCTGTTCAACGGGACCAGCGCGACGAACGCGTTCGATTCCAGCGGCCATTACGCGCGCTTGCAGCCGCTGGTGGGTGACTGCATCGGATACGCGGTCACCCCCGTGGCCGGCTGCTCGGCCAACTTCGGCGCCTCGTCGGCGGCCGCCGCCGGCGTGGTCCGCCGAGCCGTGCGCGCGACGTCACCGCCGCCGCGGGCGAAGGCGCTGGGCGGGCTTCTGCGCTACCTGATCGGGAATCGGCGATGAAGCAGCGCGGACGCAGTCAGCCGGTGTTCCAGAACCCGACGCTGATCGGCGCGCTCACGGTGCTGGTCACGATCATCGCGGTGTACCTGGCCTACCAGGCGAACAACGGGCTGCCGTTCGTGCCCACCTACGACCTGCGGGTGCAGATCCGCAACGCCAGCGAGGTGACGCGTGGGGCCGACGTGCACATGGGCGGCTCGCTGGTCGGCGTGGTCAACACCATTCAGGCCACGCGTGACGCCGCCGGTGAGCCGATCGCGCTGTTGAGCCTGAAGCTCAAGAAGAGCATCCAGCCGCTCTCGGTCGACTCGCTGTTCACAGTGCGGCTCAAGGCGGCGATCGGCCTGAAGTACCTGGCCATCATTCCCGGCACCTCGAAGCAGGTGTGGCAGGACGGTGCCACCGTCCCGGTTACCCAATCGAGCGCCACCGTGGATCTCGATCAGGTGCTGTCGATGTTCGATCCGCCCACCCGGGTCGGGGTGGCCGCGACCACGATCGGCTTCAGCAACGCGCTGGCCGGGCGCGGCGGTGACATCAACGACGCGATCAGCGCGTTCGTGCCCCTGTTCAAGGACCTGGGGCCGGTGGCGCGCAACCTCTCAGCCCGGACCACGGATCTCGGCGGGTTCTTCCGCGGCCTGGGATCGTTCGCGGGGGCGGTGGCGCCCGTGTCGCAGGCGCAGGCCAATCTGTACGGCAACCTCGACACCACATTCCGGTCCCTGGCCACCGTCGCGGTGCCGTACCTGCAGGATTGGATCACGCAGACACCACCGACGTTCAGCGCCGTGATCAGCGACAGTCCCAGACTGCAGTCGTTCCTGACCGACACGGCCGGCCTGTTCGCGGAGCTGCGGCCGGGGTTCGCCACCCTGCCGGCCAGCGCGCCGGTGCTGGCGGACGCGTTCGCGGAGGGGGCGAGGAACCTGCCGGGGACGATCGCACTCGACCAGCAGACCCTGAGCCTGTCCGAGCACCTGGCCGCCTACGGTGCCAAGCCGGTCGTGCAGCAGGGTCTCAGCCGGCTCACCCTCACAGCCTCCGACCTGCGCTCACCGCTTCAGTTCCTGACGCCGGTTCAGTCGTCCTGCAACTACGTCACCTTGGTCCTGCGCAACATCGCCAGCACCCTGTCTGACCCGGTCGCCACGGGGACCACGCTGAGGTTCGTGATCGTGGCGATCGACGACGTGCTCGGCGGCGAGAGCGTGCCGTCCCACCAGGTCTATACGACGCCGCAGCCCGACCCCAACGCCGCTCACGGCCCGCTGCACGCCAACCCGTACCCGAACACGAACTCGCCGGGCCAGACGCCCGAGTGCGCGGCGGGCAACGAGAAGTACTCGCCCAGCCAGTTTCTGATCGGCAACCCGCCCGGGAACGTCGGGCTCCAGACCGAGCACACGACGGCGCCGGGCTGATGCGACGGCGCTCTCGAGTCACGGCCTTTGGCGCGGGGATCATCGGCATCGTCGTGATCGCGGCCGCCTGCTACCTCGTGTTCGGCGGGTCGCTGCCGTTCTCCGGATCCTCGTTCGTGCTCAAGGCGGCGTTCACGACCCAGACGCAGCTCCAGATTCCCTCGCCGGTGCGGATCGCCGGCGTCAACGTCGGCCAGGTGACGTCGGTGCAGCGCGTCTCCCACGGCTCCGACGCGGCGATCGTGACGATGAACATCAACCCGAGCGGGCTGCCGATCCACGCCGGCGCCACCGCCCGGATCCGCGCCCGGATCTTCCTCGAGGGGAACTTCTACGTGGAGCTCTCGCCGGGCAGCCCCAGCGCGCCGATCCTGCAGTCGAACTCGACCCTGCCGGCCGCGAGCACCTCGGGTCCGGTGCAGCTCGACCGGGTTCTGGCGGCGCTGAACGCCGACGCCCGGGCCAACCTGCAGACGCTCCTGATCGGCTTCGGATCGACGCTGTCGCTGCCTCCGACCGCGGCCCAGAACGCCGCCTCGGACCCCAGCGTCCGCGGCCTCACCGCCGCGCAGGCACTGAACCTGTCGCTCAAGTACTCGGCCCGTGCGTTCCAGACCTCGGCCATGGTCAACCAGGCGCTGCTGGGCACGAGCCCCAACGATCTCTCGAACGTGGTGGTCGGCAACGAAAAGGTCTTCCGAGGGCTGGCCGCCAGCGCGACCGAGCTGGCCGGCTTCGTCACCACCTTCAACGCCACGATGGGGGCGCTCGCCTCGCGCCAGCAGGATCTCGCGAGCACGATCAGGCTCCTGCCGCCGCTTCTGAGTGCCACCAACGCCGCCGACTCGGCCCTCGACGCCTCGTTCCCGCCCACACAGCAGTTCGCCGGCGCGCTCCTGCCGTCGCTCCCGTCGGTCGATCCCACGATCACCCTCGCCATCCCGTGGCTGAAGCAGGGAACGGCGCTCGCTGGATCGGCTGAGCTCGGCGGCCTGCTCAATGCGCTGACCCCCGCCGTGCAGAACACCGCCTCGTCACTGAGCTCGACGACGAATCTGCTCTCGGCCGCTGAGGCCCTGGCCCGATGCTTCAGCCACAACGTGATCCCGGCCGGCAACGAGGTGATCTCCGATCCACCCAGCAGCACCGGCCTGCCCGTGTACCAGGAGCTGTTCCAGAGCTTCGTCGGCCTGGCCGGGGCCTCCGGCAACTTCGACGGCAACGGCCGCTACGTCCGCAGCTCGGCAGGCGGAGGCTCGCTCCAGGTGCAGACGAGCACCATTCCCGGCATCGGCCCATTGTTCGGCAACGCGGTGCTGGCGCCGCTCGGCACGCGGCCGGCGTACCCCGGTGCGGCCCCTCCGGTTCGCAGCGACGTTGCCTGCTACAAGAACGCGCAGCCGGACCTCAACAAGGTGAGCACCCGGGCCGGGCCGTGAAGCGCGCGATCCTCACCCACCGCCGCGACTTCATCGCCATCGCCGGGCTGGTCGTGCTGGCGTTCCTCGTCGCCGCCTACATCCTCCGCCACGAGCCGTCGTTCAGCTTCGGGCAGAGCTTCTACACCGTCAACGCCCAGTTCGAGACCGCGGCCGCGGTCACGCCGGGTCAGGGGCAGTCGGTCAACATCGCCGGCGTCCGCGTCGGTCAGGTCGGCGGCGTGTCGCTGCACGACGGGCTGGCCGTGGTGCAGATGGACATCGACAAGAAGTACGCGCCGATCTACCGCAACGCGCACGTGCTGCTGCGGCCGCGCACACCGCTGAAGGACATGTACCTGTCGTTGGACCCGGGCAGCCGGGACGCCGGGGCGATCCCGGCCGGAGGCACGCTGAGCGCCGCCTCGACGGCGCCGGACATCAATCTCGATCAGATCCTGTCCTCTCTGGATGCGGACTCGCGTAACTACCTGCTGCTGCTCCTGGCCGGCGGCGCCCAGGCCTTCCGAGACCCGGGAGCGGTGGGGACGCTGCCAAGCGCCGCCGCCGTCTCCGACCTACAGGGCGTGTTCAAGCGCTTTGCGCCACTCGGCCGTGAAACGGCCACCTTCACAAAGCTGCTCGCCCGTCGCACCATGAACATTCGCCGCTCGATCCACAACCTCCAGCTCGTCGCCACCTCGCTGGGCGGGGTGAACGCTCAGCTGTCGTCGCTGATCCGCGCGTCGAATACGAACTTCTCGGCCATCTCCTCGCAGGACGCCAACCTGCAGGCGGCGCTGACCCTGCTGCCGGGCACGCTGGCGCAGACGACGCGGACGCTGGGCAAGGTGCAGGCGTTCGCCGCCCAGAGCGGTCCGGCGCTCCACGCCCTGGTCCCGTTCGCGCACGCGCTCGGGCCGGCGCTGCAAGCCTCACAGCCCCTGTTCCGTCAGACGACGCCGGTGATCCAGAACCAGCTGCGGCCGTTCTCGGT
>JADGPN010000663.1 GCA_017882465.1 Solirubrobacteraceae bacterium | reverse complement strand
GGTCACGATCGTGGAGGTCTGCGGGTGCCCGACATACGTTGAGATTCGGGCCGCGCAGGACACAGAACAGCGCGCCGATCGGCAGGTGACCGCGGCCACGAGAAACTCCCCACTGGTGGCCAGTTAATTCCCCGCCCGTCCGACCTGCTCGTGATGGTGCGGCGCTCTTGCGCCGTCGACTGTCGGGAGGACGCCTATGAAGAGTGGAAGGACCCAGGTGGAGATCATCGCCCTGTATGAGGAGTTGGGCAGCTATCGCGCCGTTGGTGCGCTGTTGGGCTGCGATCACAAGACGGTCAAGCGGTATGTCGAGGCGGCTGGCGAGGCCGGCCAGTTCGCGCCGGCGCTTGCGCGCTCGCGTGTGACCGACGAGTTCGTGGCGCTGATCGCCGAGCGGGTCGAGCAGACCGGCGGTCGGGTCACCGCGCGGCGTCTGATGCGGCTGGTGCGAGCGGCGGGGTATGAGGGCTCGGAGCGCTCGCTGCGTCGCGCGGTCGCTGCAGCGAAGGGGGCGTGGCGGGAGAAGCAGGCGCTCGAGGGCCGGGTGTATCGGCCGTGGGTGTCCGAGCCTGGCGAGTGGATGCTGTGTGACTGGGGGGCGGCGGGGACGGTCCCGACGGCGGCCGGTCCGCGGAAGCTTTCGTTCTTCTCTTCGGTGCTCGGCTGGTCGCGCTATCGGACGGTGAGCTTCTCCTGCTCGGAGCGTTTCGGCGCGCTCGCTGTCGGCTTGGCGCACAGCTTCGAGCAGGCCGGCGGCGTGCCCGCCCGGGTGCTGTTCGACAACCCGAAGACGGTCGCGACTGGGCACCTCGCCGGCGTCGCGGTGCTGAACCCGGATCTCGTTCGGTTGGCGGCGCACTATCGCTTCTCGCCGCGCACGACCGAGCGCCAAGATCCCGAGTCCAAGGGCAAGATCGAGGCGGTAGTCCGGTTCACGAAGTCCGACCTGATCCCTTATGAGGGCTTCAGCTCGTTGGACGAGGCCAACCAGGCAGGCGCCGCGTGGTGTCAGGAGGTCAACGCCGAAGTCCACTACGAGACCCGCGCGCGACCGGTCGAGCGCCTCGAGGTCGAGCGGCCGCTGTTCCGCGTGTTGCCCGCGTTGCGTCCGGCGATCGCGTGCGGCGAGGATCGCAAGGTCGACCGGCTCGCGACGGTCAGGTTCTGCTCGGCGCGCTACTCGGTCCCGCACCGGCTCGTCGGCCAGACCGTGCAGGTGGCCGCCACCGACCGCGACGTCGTGATCATCCACGCCGGCGTGCCGGTCGCCCAGCATGCGCTGCTCGCGCCCGGCGAGGCGTCGATCACCGATTCGCACTACCCGACGCCGCCACCCACCGGCGTTCGCGCGCTGCGTCCGCGCACACCGTCTGAGCACGCGTTCCTGGCGCTGGGCGCCGAGGCAGAGGGCTATCTGCGGGCGGCCGCGGCGGCCGGCACCGCCCGGTTGCACGAGCGCCTGGATGAGGCGCTCTCACTCGCGCGCACGCGTGGAGCGGAACAGACCCGCGCGGCGCTCGAGCGGGCGACGACGTTCGGCCGCTTCGCGCACGGCGACCTGGCCTCGATCGCGGACGGGCTCAGGGCCGCACCACCCGTCGCCGTCGCCGACGCCGAGCCGCTGACGCTGGAGGGGCTGCCGAAGGTCGCGGTCCGCTCGCTGAGCGAGTATCGCCAGAGGCGGGCATGAGCGCCGCGCTCGATCCCGAGCTCGAGGCCGGGCTCCGTCGGCTACGACTGCGTGGGATGCGCGAGCTCGCGCCCGAGCTGTTGCAGACCGCCAAGACGCAGCGCTGGGCGCCGCAGGAACTGCTCGCCACCCTGGTCCGTGAGGAGATCGCCTCCCGCGAAGCGTCTAATCAGCGTGCTCGACTAAAGGCCGCCGGGTTCCCCGCACCCAAGACGCTCGACGGGTTCGATATCAAGGCCTCCTCGCTGCCGCGCGCGACGTTCGAGTTCCTCGCCTCGCTCGAGTGGCTCGATCACAAGGACAACCTCTGTCTCGCCGGCCCGGCCGGTATCGGCAAGAGCCATCTCGCCCAGGCGCTCGGCCGTGCCGCAATCGCCGCCGGGCGCAAAGTCCGCTTCTTTCAGGCCGACCAGCTGATCGAAGCGCTCTACCGCGGCCTCGCCGACAACACCGTCGGGAAGCTGATCGAACGGCTCCTGCGCCACGACTTCATCGTGATCGACGACCTTGGCTTCACCGCCCTGGACCGCGTCGCCGCCGACCACCTGTTCCGGTTCATCGCCGCCGCCTACGAACAGCGCTCGGTCGCGATCACGACCAACGTCGAGTTCGAGCGCTGGACCCAATTCCTCCCCGACGCCGCGACTGCCACCGCGATCCTTGATCGCTTCCTGCATCACTGCCACGTGATCGCCCTTGATGGCGAGAGCTTCCGGCTACGCGAAGCGCGCGAGCTGGTGACACCCGCATGAACCGTCCGAAAACCGCCAACGGATCGGTCACGCCAACCCTGCGCAGAGCCGCAGAAAGCCGCACAGCGCGCCGATCCTCGCGCCCAACACCGAAAACCAGCCCAGCGAGCACCATCAGCCCCGGCGGTCATCCGAGGACGCGCACGCGCACGAGGGGATCGTCGCCCCTCCGGGGCTCCTCACCCCACGCGCGCGCATCCAAGCCCCCAGCGCCAGGTCAACTCGGCGAAGCAGACACCGAGCAGCACGTGGGGAATTATCTGGCCACCAGTGGGGATTCTTGCTGGCCCTTGACAGCGGCGCGAGCTACCGTAGGTCTGTGGCCACTACGACCAGTGACGCAACGAGCCATACGCTCGCTGACCACCATCCGATCGGCATC
>JADGPN010000662.1 GCA_017882465.1 Solirubrobacteraceae bacterium | reverse complement strand
AGTGCATATGGTCTGTACTGGCCTTTTTTGTGCCGCCCGGCTTGTCGTGGTGCAGGGGCGAGCATCGGCGGCGGGGTCGCGCCGGGTGCTTCGGAGTGGAATGATTTGTCGTGGTGCGGGTGACTGACGTAGCGAAGCGCAGGCGTCAGGGGCTTGTGGCCTGCCGCGCGGCTTTGCCCTTCGAGGGCTTGTTGGATGCGCGCCCCGGTGTCGCGCCCGCACCACCCTTCGGTGCCGTTGTGCGCCAATCGTCGATGAGGCGCCGGTAGGCGAGCTCGGCCTGGGCTTGCAGCTCGCGCTCGGCTGCGCGCTGGCTGCTCGTCGGGCTGACGGGTGGCCCGCCGTGACGACGTGGCAGCGGCGGAGCGCCGGCCAAGAGTTCCAGGCGACGGGTCTTCTGCCGCGTCAGCGACGGGCGCGCGAACGCGTAGTCCTGATCCTTTGTGAGGAGATGCCAGCAGAGCACGACGAGCTTGCGCGCGACAGCGACCGCCGCGATCTGCGCGCCGCGACGGGCGCGGACGCGCTCACCGAATGCCTTCAGCGGGCCGGGGCTTCGGATCGAGATCCACGCCGCCTCGACCAGCATCGAGCGGGCCTGCGGATCGCCGCGCTTTGAGATGTGCCCATAGCGCGCCGGCTCTGACCCGGACTGGCGAACCTTCGGGTCCAGCCCCAAGTACGCGACGAGCTGGCCGGGGCTGTGAAAACGCGTGATGTCCCCGACCGCGGCGATCACCGCGGCGGCGGTGCCGACGTCGACGCCGGGGATGGTCAACAGCCGCTGGAACCCCGGGAACGCGAGGGCCTGCTGGGCGATTCGCCGGTCGAGGTCGGTGACCTCACCGCCCAGGAAGTCGATATGGCGCAGACAGCTCTTCACGGTCTCCGCCTCCTCCTCGGGCAGCTGCTGCTCAGTGAGCCACACCCGGCCCTTCTTCCCGAACAGATCACTCACCGGCGGGCGGCCGAGCAGGCAGCGGGCGAGCACCGCGTGCACCTCGTTCTTCACGCGTGTGCGGGCCCGCACGAGCCCCGCACGCCGAGCGACCCGCCGGCGCAACGAGCTCGTCGCTTCATCGGGCACCCACACCGCTTTGAGCATCCCGGCCGACAGCAGCTTGGCGAGCATCGCCGCGTCAAAGCGATCAGACTTCACACGGGCGTGAGAGATCGCACGCGTCTCCGCCGCGTTGCACACCACCACCCGCCCGACCGGACCCTCTGCGAGCAGCCGGGCGATCATCATCGCGCCGCAACTGGCCTCCAACACCACCTGGTCACTGCTCTTCAAGCCGGCCGCGAACTCGCGGATCGCCTCCGGGGTACTCGCGATCCGTCCGACACGCGAGACCTTGCCACCCTCGGCGACCGCGACCTCACAGAAATCGAGGTGAACATCCAAACCAAAGAACCGCACGAGGAACCATCTCCCTTCACGAACTGGACATATGAGATGGAAGGCACCGCGGGCAGCGACAACTACGGATACGGGCTCTCAGCCCAACCGGGTGAGTCGCAGGGGCGGCCATCTAGTCATTGACGGGCTCGCAGCCCAGATGCACTGCCCACAAGCGTCCTTCCCACGAAGCCCCTGTCCCGGTCAAACGACCCTACGAACACGACCGGACAGCAGGCCCACCCGGCATTTCATACCCGTAGTCTGCATTGGTGGCTGTTGACCGGCGCGGCGCCGCGAAGACGAGGCGATTGCGAGCGCGGTGGGACGGGCGTTCTTCTTGCGGGATGCGAGGAGGTCTGCTGGGCCGCCGCGAGACGCCCGGCGGGTCTGAGCTACGCCGCTGGACGGCGTTCTGAAACTCGTTGGCCGTTTTGCCGCGCTCACGGTCATAGACACAGAGGGGTTTCAAGCCGATCCCCGCAACCGCGAGTCATGGAAGGAGGTCCCAGCAATGATCGAGCTGACCGTCAGGCTCACCGATGAGCAGCTCGCCGCAATAGCCGAGCGTGCCGCAGCTCTCGTCCCGACGGGCGCTCCGGCCGTCTCGCCGTGGCTCAACGTGGCCGAGGCCGCCGAGCGGTTGCGCTGCCGCAAGGACCGGATCTACGACCTGATCGCGCTCGGCAAGCTCCACCCTCGCCGCGACGGCCGCCGCGTCCTACTGCATCGCGACGATCTCGACAGCTACGTCGAAGGACGGACTACGTGACCTGCCCGTCGTGGGCGT
This sequence comes from Solirubrobacteraceae bacterium, assembly GCA_017882465.1. Lineage (GTDB taxonomy): Bacteria > Actinomycetota > Thermoleophilia > Solirubrobacterales > Solirubrobacteraceae > Palsa-465. Next base: position 638 of record JADGPN010000662.1, on the reverse strand, counting down.
CATTCGTTGGCTTGGCGTTCTTGCTCGTCGATCGCTTTGGCGAGCTGCTGAAGGTCGGAGTCAAGCGCTCGCAGGAATCTTTGGACAGTGAGCCACTGGACGCCACGTCTGCCTCGCTCGATCCGCGAGATGTATGTGGGGTCCATCTGGAGGCGCTCGGCGAGTTCTTCCTGAGTGATCCCGGCTGCGTCGCGCAGGCGACGAAGCGCGCCGCCGAGAAGGCGCAGCTCGGCGTCGCCCGCTACCAGGGCACTGGTCGCAGGGGCTTTCGTGAGGAGACGCGCTCGGAGTATCGGGGGCTGCTCGACAAGTACGCGCTGAGCCACTTCTCCGAGCGGACCAGGCTGACCGAGATCACGCCCAGGCACATCGCGTCCTTCGTGGGCTGGCTGTGCGATCAGACCAAGCCGGCGGCGACCAAGGAGGAGCCGGACAGGCGGGTGCCGTTGTCGGACAAGACGGTGCGCAACGCGCTCGGGCCACTCAAGGCGTGCCTGGCGACCGCTCGTCGTGAGGGCCTGATCCGCCACAACCCTGCGACCGACGTGGCGCTGCCCCACAGGGCGCGAATGGACGACGACGAGGACCGCCCCCGGCCCTTCCCTCGGGTCGAGTGCACTGACGGCGAGGCGGTCGAG
>JADGPN010000661.1 GCA_017882465.1 Solirubrobacteraceae bacterium | reverse complement strand
AAGGGGCGGCTCCAAGGGGCGGCTCCAAGGGGCGGCTCCAAGGGGCGGCTCCAAGGGGCGGCTCCAAGGGGCGGCTCCAAGTCATCGCACCCCAGCACCAGCCCCTGTAGCGACCCAGGCGGCAGCGACTCAAACCAACTCACCAGCGTCAGCGAGGTGCTCGCGTTTAGGCCGCGCTACCTGCAGTCAGTGGATCCCGAGGCACCGAGTCATCGTCGCGGACCAACTCGAAGCCAACCTTCGCCACGTAGAACACCTGGCTCGCTCCTGGTCGGAGACCGGAACCGACACCAACCGCACATCGCCGACCCCCATCGCCTCATCGCCTTCACTCGCACACCGAACCGCCGCGAGATATGCCAAACGGAAAAACCGCACGAGAGGCCCGGCGGATCAAGGGCTGCCGACGCCGGAGCCCGAAGTGCTGCGCGATCGCGCACTGTGCGGCTCTGAGGGTCTCGTCGGCGGGCGGGGCGTTTGGTCACCGCTCCCGTCGCAATCCGGTATACGATGCCATTTCTCCGGTCCCCCAGCCTAGGTGACGAGAGGAGCGCAACGCGTGGCTAGCAACGTTTCAGAGAAGCAAGCCGGCGATTCCGGCCGGGCCGAGTCGAAGCTGCCGAGTTTCGGCAAGCAGCTGTTTGTTGGTGACTTCCGGCTCGATTTGATCCATCCGCAGCCGCGGTTGGACCCGGAGGCGGTCGAGAAGGGCGAGCGTTTCCTCGCGCGGCTGCGTGAGTTCCTCGAGGCCGAGGTTGATCCGCTCGAGATCGAGCGCGACGCGAAGATCCCCGACCGTGTCATGGATGGGCTGAAGGGGATCGGCGCTCTGGGGATGAAGGTCTCGGAGGAGTATGGCGGCCTGGGCCTGTCGCAGGTGTATTACAACCGGGCGCTGGCGCTTGCTGGTGTCTGGCATTCGTCGCTTGGCTTGGTGCTGAGTGCGCACCAGTCGATTGGCGTGGCCGAGCCGCTGCGGATGTTCGGCAGCGAGGAGCAGAAGCGCAAGTGGCTGCCGCTGGTCGCCAAGGACCACATCAGCGCGTTCTTGCTGACCGAGCCTGACGTGGGCTCTGACCCGGCGCAGATGGGTGCGATTGCGACGCCGGTCTACGACGACTTGGTCGCGGAACCGGTCGAGGGCGGCTACTTGCTGAGCGGTCGCAAGCTGTGGGCGACGAACGGCACGATCGCGGACATCGCCGTCGTAATGGCGAAGGTGCCCAAGAGCGAGGGCCACCACGGCGGCATCAGCGCCTTCGTGCTGCCCTACGACAGTAAGGGCATTACGGTCGAGCACCGCAACGCGTTCATGGGGCTGCACGGGATCGAGAACTCGGTCACGCGCCTGGACAAAGTGTTCGTGCCCGAGGAGAACCGGATCGCGCGCGAGGGCGACGGCCTTAAGATCGCGCTGAGCACGCTGAACACGGGTCGGCTGGCGGTGATGGCGGTCGCCGTCGGCGCCTCGAAGTGGGCGACGAGAATCGCCCGCGAGTGGTCCACAGAACGCGTGCAGTGGGGTCGGCCGATCGGCGAGCACGACGCTGTCGCGCAGAAGCTGGCGTTCATCACCGGCAGCGCGTTCGGTCTGGAGGCGATGCTCGACGTGGCCGGCCGGCTGGCCGACAACAAGGCCAATGATATCCGCGTCGAGGCCGCGCTGTGCAAGGTGTACGGCTCGGAGCTGGCCTGGCGGGTGATCGACGAGCTGGTTCAGGTGCGCGGCGGGCGGGGCTATGAGACCGCGGCGTCGCTCAAGGCGCGCGGTGAGAAGCCGGTGCCGGTGGAGCAGATGATGCGCGACATGCGCGTGAACCGCATCTTCGAGGGCTCGAGCGAGATCATGCACTTGATGATCGCGCGCGAGGGGATCCAGGAGCTCCTCAAGGCCGCGAGCGACCTGCTCAAGCCAGGCGCCGACCTCAAGACGATGACGGATGCGGCACTGCAAGGTGGGCTGCCGCAGCTGGCAGTCGGCGAGGGCCAGACCCTACGCTCCTACGACGAGTTCGACGAGCTCGCCACACACCTGCGGTACGTCGAGGGCGCCTCGCGCAAGCTGGCACGCGCGATTTTCGAGGCCTTGGGCCGCTGGCAGGCAGAGCTCGAGAAGAAGCAGTCATTCCTCGCGCGGATCGTCGACATCGGCGCCGAGCTGTTCGCGATCGCCGCAACCGTCTGCTACGCGGACACGATCGGGGGCGAGCATCCCGAGCGCAAGACCGAGGCAGTCGAGCTCGCCGAGCTGTTCTGCGAGCAGGCCAAGGGCCGCGCCGAGACGCTCTTCAACGAGCTGTGGTCCAATCGCGACGACGCCAACTACACCGCCGCCCAGCAAGTGCTCGCCGGCCGCTACAGCTGGCTAGAGGACGGCATCGCCGACCCATCGGGCGACGGGCCGATGATGCCGCCGCTGGTCGAACCGGCAGCCGCGGGCGACGAGGTCGCCGCCTAGCCCGACGCGACCGCCGCCGGCCAGGGACATCCCGAGGACGCATCCGTGGCCGGCGAGGTGCAATAGAGCTCTCCTCGGTGCCGGTCAAAGCGCAGCGCCGAATCAGACGATGATCCGCTGCCAGCTGGCGGACGGGCTGGACGCCATCGCTCGATGTATGGGTGATCGGCGCGCTCTACGAAACCGAGCAACAGAACCGCCGCGCGCAGAACCGACCGGCCAACGGTCTGCGAGCGGCTGCGGAGCCAGCGGTGGCGCCTCAGGGGGTACGGCCCACATAAGCCCAAGAGGTGTAATAGCCGTCCTGCGACGATCGCCGCAAACTGCGGCCCTGGCGTGACCGGTGTCGCCGTGGGCAGGGTAGGAGCGGCCG
>JADGPN010000660.1 GCA_017882465.1 Solirubrobacteraceae bacterium | reverse complement strand
ACGATTGCCGGAGCCGCCAACTCGTCTGTCTGGGCGACCGGGGTGGGAATCCCGCCCTCCATGTCCTGGGGGATCGTCGTCGTGATCGTGCCGGGCCCCGGGCAGACAAATGGGAAACCTCCACCTCCGTTCATGGGGTTCACGTAGAACCACAGCGCCTGCGTACAGGTGCTGGTGGTGCCGGTCACGTTGCTGCCACTGCCAAATTCACCGGTGAACTGGAGCAAGTCGACCCTCAGGCCCGCGGCGACGTGCAACGTCGTCAGGACCAGCGGGGTCGGTCCCCCGGTGACATGGTCACGGAGTGTGATCGTGTCGCCCGGGCTGATGCCGCCCGGGAAGGTGGTGCTCGCCGTGGCGCCCTGGCCACCCTGGAAGTTCGCTGGCACGCTGGGCATCGTGACGCTCTTCGTGAAGTCGGTGATGTCGTACGTGGGCGACGGTGTGCCACCACCCGAGAACGTCTGCACGAGGTTTGAGCACATGACGGTGGACGTGACCAGGTCGGCGCTGCAGGTCGGAGCCGCGCCGCCGCCGCGCACTGGCCCCTGGAACGTGTAGACCAGGTTGCTCGGGCTGCCGTCGGTGCTGGTCGGCACGGTGACAGTGAGCGTCAGGGTGTCGGAGACGTTGTAGCCCGGACTGCTGCCGATCGGGGCCGTGTAGTTTTCAGGCGATCCGGGGTTGAAGGTGAAGCTCAGCGGCGTGGACGTTCCTGGCGGTGGTGGCTGGTTGAGGTTCCCGGTCACGGCCGAGATCGGACACGGACTGACCGGACAGTTGGCCGTGACGGTCGAGCTCCCGTCCGGGTTCCCTTGGACGTTGACGATACCGTCCGCCATGTTGAAGCCGAGACCGCTGAAGCTGAAGCTGCCATAGGTCGCGGGCGCCGGCGCGCCGGCGCCAGAGGGATACGTCACGACCACCGTGTCATTGCCGTCGCCCGGCGCGTGATTGGGGAAGGAAGTGGACCAGCTGCCATCGCCGCTGGACACGGGAGCGGAAGGCGTCTGATCGACGACGTTGTCGCCCTGTACCGGCGTGCCCATCGAGCCGCAGGTGTCGGACGGCTCGTTGCAGTTCCCGCGAACCAGATACGCAACCGCGGTCACTCCCGTTGTGCTCGTTGCGCCGATGTTGCCGCTGATCGCCTTGCTGTAGCGCGTGATGTTGACCGACGGCGCAGCGGCGAGGGCGCTTGCCGGCACGGCGAGCATCACCGTCGCCAGCAGCGCGATCTTCGGAGCCATCCACTTGAGAGGGCGGCTGAGAGCTACGACGAACCTCGGCTGCGGCGCTGTCATCCGAAATCTCCTCTTTGGGTGGATTGAAACGGCGGGATTGCACAACGCTAACCGTGTCGCGATAGCCCGCCATCCGTAGGCGTCCCCGCCGAGCGCGTGGTATCTACCGCCTGCGAATGCGGTTCTGAGCGGAGCTCCAACCCAATGACCGTGACTGCCCAACTGCGCCACTTACCTGATTGGCCACGCACGATCGAATGGACTGACGTGTCCTGTTCGAGGGCACGGATCCACGCCCGCTTTGGCCTGCTCGATGCCAGCAGTTATAAAGTCGTGATCCCTTACCCTCAAGCAGCACAATCCCGGCACTCCCCCCTCAACACGATCTCGTGCTCTGAGACGGTCAAGGGCACCCTCCGGCTGAGGCTCGAGATCGCCTGCTCGAGCGCGTCGTCGGAAAACGGCATCACGATGCCGCAGCAGTCGCATACGAGATGGTGGTGGTGCTCGTCGTGCTCGCACACGCGCTCATAACGCACCATCGCCTGGCCGGTCTCCACGCGCTGGACCAGTCGCAGGCGCTCGAGCTCCTCGAGGATGCGGTACACACTCGCGCGACTCACGCGCCGCTCGGCGAGGCGCAGCTCATCCTCGATCTCAACCGCCGTCAGCGCGCACCGTTGGGCGTCGAGTAGCTCGAGCACCGCCCGTCGCGCGCCCCCGCGCTTGTGACCGGCCGCGGCCAAAGCGGCCTCGGCGCGCTCGATCCAGCCGTCCTCGCGTATGGCGACGCTTGGCGAATGGGCGGCGCTCACGGCGCGGGCACCTCCCCGACCGTCGGATGATCGCCTGCTCTGCGCGCTGGAGCCCACAGGGCGATGGTAGAGACCGTAGAAGCGAGCGCATATGCGCCGACCGCCAGTCCGACGATCGCGGTGCTCGGCGGCAGCGATGGCACGACGTAGCTGAGCGCGATCCCTCCCCACGTCGCCGCCAGCGCGATCGCCGCCGAGAGCGCCATGCCGAGATAGGGCTTGGGGGTCAGCCGCAATGCGGCCCCCGCCGGCGCGGCGATCAGCCCCAGCACGAGCAACGCCCCAATCGCCTGGGTGCCCTCGGCTGTGACGGCGCCGACCAGCAGCAGCAGCACGAGCCCGAGCATGCGCACGCGCACGCCGTGCAAGGCCGCGAGCTCCGGGTCCACTGTCGCAAACAGCAGCGGGCGCGCAATCACAGCAGCGGCTATCACGACCCCGAGGCCGACCGCGGCCGCCGCGATCCCCTGGCCGACGCCGAGGCCGAATATCGAGCCGAACAACGTATTGGCGAGGATCAGCCCACTGCCCCCCGCCGAGCTCGTGCTGAGCAGCGCGATCAGCAGCACCCCAATCCCGAGCACCCACGAGAACGCGATTCCGATGCTCACGTCATCGGCCCGAGCACGACCCCCAAGCCCCGCGATCGCGGCGGCCAGTCCGAGCGTCAGCGCAAACAGGCCGACACGCTCATCCACGCCGAGGAGGGCTGCCGCGATCGCACCGACGAACGCCACGTGAGTGAGCGCATCGCCGGCAAACACCTGACCGCGCAG
>JADGPN010000659.1 GCA_017882465.1 Solirubrobacteraceae bacterium | reverse complement strand
GGCTGGCCAAGCAGCAGCTACGACCAACCGTGTTCGTCGGTACGAGCGCGGGCTCGATCAACGCTGCGCTGCTTGCCGGCACCAATGAGCTCGAGCCGGACGACGCCGCCGAGAAGCTGCTTGCGTTCTGGCGCAGCGTGACGGTCCGCAGCGTCTACCGCTCCCCCCTGCTCAGTGGTCCCGGCACGGTCGCGGCCTACGTGGGCCAGCTGCTCGGGCAGAGCCACGTCGTCAGCCTCCTCGACACGACACCCATGATGGGGTTCGCCGAGCAAACGCTCGCCCCCTACGCCGGTCCGCTGCGCAGCAACGTCGAGAGCGGGCGAGTGCAGGCACTCGCGGTCGTCGCCACGGACGCCAGCGAGCGAACGACCGTGTTTGCCGACCTCGCCCCGGGCGTACGCCTTCCGGGCACCAACCGGGGGCGGGCGATCGATTACCGGGCGACCGAGGTGACGTTGAAGCACGTCCTCGCCTCCTCGGCGATCCCGGTGCTGTTCCGTCCGGTCGAGATCGACGGCGCGTACTACGTCGATGGCGGTGTGCGCCTGAACGCGCCGCTTGCGCCGGCCGTCGCGCTCGGCGCAACGCACATCGTGGCGGTGGCCACCCACCCCGAGACCTATCCCGCGGCGCCGCCGGAGCAGCCGCAGCAGCGACCGCCGGACGTAGTCGACTCGACGGTCAGCATGCTTAGCAGCCTGCTCGCCGACCGGATGATCGAGGACATGCACACGCTCGACAAGCTCAACGCGAACGTCAACGGCGGCCCGGCGCGACTAATCCCCAGGCTGTTCGTCGGCCCCAAGACACGGCACGAGATCGGCGAGCTGGCGGCGAAGGTCTATGGCGAGCGCTATCACAGCCGCCGCGTCGTCAACGAGCTCGACTTCCGGCTGCTTCACGCGCTCGTTGGAGCGCGCGAGAAGGGCAACGGCGACCTGCTCAGCTACGTGTTCTTCGACAAGACATTCCTCGAGGCTGCGATCCAGCTCGGGATCCGCTACGCGCGCAACAAGACAGGCGGCACGGCGCCGTGGCAACCGCCCCCCGCGGTTGCCCCGCCTGCGCCCACAGCCCCGGTCCCCTGAGAGAAGGAGAGAAGTTGGCTACACAAACCCCGACCGACCCACCAGCCGCGACGGACGATCCACGGTGAGCGAGCGACGGTAGCGAGCTGTGGCCGGCTGGCTTTCGCGCCGCTGGCGTGGCGGCCACGCCAGCGACGTCGAAAGTCCCGGACCGGCAGGGATATTCGTCGTAGATTCTCGACGCGGGTTCTCACGCTTCTCAGCGTCGAACGGTGGCTCGCTGGTCGGGTGTCGGCAAACGAGCTGAGGAGCAAATCCTCGGTCAGATGGCAGCTGGCCAAACGACACGATTCTTACAGCAACCCAACTTCAGCAGGAGAGCGAATCCCAGCCGCGTCGCGCCGGACTTGTTGCGCAGCAGGGCCAGCTCGTCGCCGACGCGGGTGAGTGGTCGACGACGTCATCCAAGACCCAGGTTGCGTCCCATCTCGGGCGTTCTCGCCTGACGGCCACAAGCTCGTGAGCGCCGGCGAAGACTGCACTGTGCACGTCTGGGACGCCCACGCCCAAGTTGGGATCTCTCAACTAAAGGTCGGAGTCCGCATGTGGCGCTCGCCTGGGGGCCCTCGGCATCACGGTGGCCGCGCGCAAACCGGCGTCGCACAGCTAGCAATCATCGACCGCGCCATCGAGGCCTACTGAAAGGGCGTGTGAGCAGGGCTGTCGTCGGTTTCGACATGGTCTGTCCGTGTGTCTACAGGCCGCGGCTAATCGGCGGTAGGGGTGAAGTCGTAGAAGCAGGGTGCTCGGGGAGCTCGAGCGCGTTGAGGATGTGGCGCTGGTCGGGGGTGAGCTCGGTGCGCTGGGAGACGGGTGCCTTCGGAGATGGCGAGCGGTGACGAGGTGCATGCGGTCAAGCTCGTTGCGGATGTTGCGCCAGCTGGCGGCTGCTTCGGTTTCGGCGACGCGTAGCAGCAGCAGCGCGAGCCGGCAGGGTTGTACGTGGGATTCGATGCGGTCCTCGCGGCGGTGGTAGGCGGGGCGCGTGTCGATCGTGTGCTTGAGATCGCGCCAGCCGGGCTCGGCCTCATACAGCGCTGTGTAACCCTGCGCGAGGTCGGCTGGGGTGAGGCTCTCGTCGGAGGGGCGAGACGGACTCGTTCACCGTGGAGATCCACGCCGACGCCGACGCCGACGCCCGGACCGACCACCGTGTATCCACCTCACCCGCACCGAAGATTCACACGTCACCGAGAACGGCGAAACCATGCCCGTACGCGTGTCGCACGCGTACGACTGCACTTGCGGCGAGGACTGCGGCTGAACCTGGACGCGGAGCCAGGCGTAGGCGTACGGGCTCTGGCTCAACGGCACGACGTGAAGCACGGTTAACCCTATCTACCGGACAGGCTCGCGCCGACGCCAATCTGTAAAGCGCAACCGTTGCAGTCGAGGTCCTTTGTCCTTGACGGCATTGCTGATCGTCTGCATGTTGGCCGTACCCCTACAATCGCCGGCTTGGGTGAAGCTGAGAGAGGCGAACGGATGACTGGGATGGTTGGCACGGACTCGCGGACGATGGCTGATCTGATCTCGTTGGCGGCGGCACGGCATGGCGGCAAGCCGGCGCTCAAGCACAAGCTTGGTGGTGAGTGGGTCGAGGTTTCCTACGAGCGGCTCGACCGCACGGTGACGGAGTTGGCGCTCGGGCTCGTCGATCTGGGCATCGAGCCGGGAGACAGGGTTTCGATCCTGTCGCACACGCGGCCGGAGTGGACCTACGCCTGTTTTGCGACTTTTGCCGCCGGCGCGATTGTC
>JADGPN010000658.1 GCA_017882465.1 Solirubrobacteraceae bacterium | reverse complement strand
CGCGCACGCGGGCGGCGGGCCTCGCGATCGAGCTGCGTGTTGAGGGCGATGCGACATCCGTCTCGCCGGCGCTTGACCTCTGCGCATACCGGATCGTCCAGGAGGCGCTGACGAACGCCATCAAACACGCCGGGGCGGCCAGCGCCAGAGTCCGTTTGCGCTGGAGTGCCGACGCGCTCGAGCTCGAGATCGCAGACGACGGGCGCGGCCCGATCCCCTCCAACGGTAGCTCGGGCGGGCACGGCATCGCCGGCATGCGCGAGCGCGCCGCACTTCATGGCGGCAGCATGCAGGCCGGCACCAATCCCGATGGCGGCTTTGCGGTGCGGGCGCAACTTCCGCTCGCTGCGGAGAGTGTTCGATGAGGGCTTTGCGCGACCGGCTGGGCGGCCTTGACCATGTCCGCCTCGACCTGTTGCTAAGCGTGGCGATCATTACCGAGCTCGAGCTCGAGCTGTGGTTCGGAGCGGGGATCCCCAACTCACGGCGGTTGTTCACCGCCCTCGCCGCAGTGCTCTTCGCGGCCCCGGTGGCGGTCCGACGGCGCTGGCCAGGCGGCGCCTTGGTCCTCTGCTCGGCGATCGCCGCTTTGCAGGCGTTCCTTGGCGGCGACCTCAGCGCAGCCAACGGTGTTCTGCTGGTGCCGGCCGTGCTCGCCTACTCTGACGGCGCCTGGCTCGATTTGCGTCGCAGCCTCGCCGCGCTTTTCCTCGGGGCCGGCCTCTTCGGTGGGTTCGTGCTCCAGTCGGCCGCCGCGCCGCTCTCAGCCGGCACGATCGCCACCGACCTTCTGTTCCTCGCTCTGCTCCTCACCGCTCCCTGGTTCGTCGGCCGCCTGGCGCGCGAACGCGGCCGCCGCGCCGCCGCCTTCGGAGAGCTGGCGGCGCAGGCCGCCACCGAGCGCGAGCAGCGCGAGCGCGCGGCGATCACCGAGGAGCGCATTCGGATCGGTCGCGAGCTGCAGGACATCATCGCCCACAGCGTCAGCGCAATGGTGATCCAGGCCGGCGGCGCGCGACGAGCCCTGGCGAGCAGCCCGCAACAGGCGCGCGAGTCGATCTTGAACGTCGAGGAGACCGGAAGGCAAACGCTGGCGGATCTGCGTCGCCTGCTCGGCATGCTGCGCAGGGACGGCGACCCGCGCGCGCTCGCCCCACAGCCGGGCCTCGATCAGCTCGGCACGCTCCTTGACTCTTTGCGCGAAGCGGGCCTCGAGTGCCGGATGCGCTTGGAGGGGCAGAGAATCGACCTCACGCCCGGGATCGACCTGCTCGGCTACCGCGTGATCGAGGCGGTGCTGCTGATCGTCGCGCGCCGCCGCGCCCGGAGCGCGATCGTCACCGTCTGCTATGAGCCGCAGCAGCTCGGGCTCGAGATTCGCGGCGCGGGGTCGCCTCCGGACCTCGATCGGGACCTGGGAGCCATGTGTGAGCGCGTCGCACTCTACGACGGCAGCGTGCGGAGGCTGTCGGCGGATGATGGCCGATTCGCACTGCGAGCTCGGTTGCCGCTCGGGACAGCGGTTGACCAATGAGCATCGCCGTCATGATCGCCGACGACCAGGCGCTGGTCCGTGCCGGCTTTCGGATGATTCTCGAGGCCGAGCGTGACCTGCGCGTCGTGGCCGAGGCGAAAGATGGCACCGAGGCGATCGAGGCCGCACGTCGGGCGCGGCCCGACCTCGTGCTGATGGACATCCGCATGCCGGGAATGGACGGTTTGGAGGCGACGCGGCGGATCATCGATGCAAGCGAGCGGCCGCCACGCGTGGTGATGCTGACGACCTTCGACCTTGACGAGTACGTCTACGACGCGCTGCGGGCAGGCGCCAGCGGCTTCCTGCTCAAGGACGTCCCGGCGGAGCAGCTCGTCGCCGGGATCCGGATCGTCGCCGCTGGAGAGGCGCTGCTCTCGCCGTCGGTGACCCGGCGCCTGATCGAATCCTTTGTCCGCAAGGGCTCGCCAGCTCGACACCCCCCACCGGAGCTGGAGGAGCTCACCCCGCGCGAGCTCGAGGTTTTCGGGCTGATCGCGCGCGGCCTCTCCAACGCCGAGATCGCCGATCGGCTCGTCGTCTCCGAAACGACGGTGAAGACGCATGTGGCCCGGGTGCTCGCCAAGCTCAGCCTGCGCGACCGCGTCCAGGCCGTCGTTCTGGCCTACGAGAGTGGGCTCGTTCAGCCCGGCGGCAAGGTTTGAACCAGAGCTGACCTTTGGTTTCGTCGGCTGCGTATTTCGCCGATCACAACCGCGACGCGGTTGCGGTCCTTGTTATGGGACCTAATTGGTTAGGCAATAGCCAGGTAAAGGTTGCTTGGGCTAATGACCAGCGACCTTGGTCAGGAAGCCGTCCTGGCTCGTGAGGTGGGACTGAAGCTGCTGGCACTCGTGGAGGATCGCCTCGGCATCCTTGTAGGTCTGGGTCGCGCGTTTATCGGCAGCCTGCCCGAGCACCTGCTGTCCGACCATGATCGCGATCATCAGCAGCATCTGGATGATGCCGCCGAAAATCAGCAGCATCAGCGCCCACGGATAGGCGTCGCCGAAGAGGCTCGCCCCCAGACCGCCCATCCACAGACCCATCGCTATGGCGACGGCGTAGAAGGCCCACATGTTCCCGACGCCCTTGGTGATCAGCGCCGCCAGGCGACCGTTGAAGCCGACGTGCTCGTCGTCGATCTTTGGCGGCGGCGTCTGCTTCCTTTCGGCAATCCTGGGATGCGGCTCGTAGTGGAAAACCTCAGCAGGTTCGGCCATTGCTTCTCCTTGTATCTGGGTGGGCTCTCGGACCTTGGATTCTCGACTGCGAAGCACTTCGGCCCCACAGGGCCGGCGCCGCCGACCCAGTCG
>JADGPN010000024.1 GCA_017882465.1 Solirubrobacteraceae bacterium | reverse complement strand
CCGGTCAGCGGGCGGTGACCAGGTACAGCTGGCCCGTGTCCGGAATCTCGACCCAGGCCTCGCCCGCGACGGCGGCCACCGGTCCCGGCGCCGCGCCGAACACGATCCGCGCCAGCGTCTGATTGTTGTGTGGATCGTTGGTGCCGATGCGCCGCAGGCTCCGGTCGCCGCCCGAGGTAACCCAGATCGAGTGGTCATCGCCGGCACCGGAGGCCGCGATTCCGGTCGGCTGGGCGCCGACCACTGCCTGGCCGGGGTGGAGCGCGTAGGTGGGGCGGCCGCCCTCGAGGACCGCTTTGGTCTTGTTCGGGTCCACCCGGGTGAGCGTGCCGGGGGAGTCTCCCGCAGCGCTGAGGAACCAGACCCCGTCGCTGTGTGAGATGCCGATCACGGTGGCCGCTACCGGCGGCGCGGCGGTGTCATCGATAGCGCCGCTCTCATCGAGCACGGTGAGTCTCCCGTCGGCGGCGGCGACCCACACCCGCCCGTAGGCCGACGCGATCGCGACCGGGGAGCTGGGCATGGCGATCTGCTGGGTCGCGAGCGACTGCAGGTCGATCCGGGTCACGGTGCTCTGTCGCGTGTCGGCGACCCAGGCGGCGCTGCCGGTGACCGCGATCGCGCCCGCCCCGAGCCCGGCCTGGATCGGGGTCGTTCGCCCCGTGGCGGGGTCGAGCACGGTGACCTGGCTGGGTCCCGTCGGGGCGGCCCACACGTGTCCGAGATGGTCCACGGCGATGTGGGCGGGATGGCCGGAGACCCCGAACGACGCCCCGAACCCGTTGGAGCGCACCTGCACGATGCGGCTGCGATCGGGTTCGGCGACCCATGCGCTCGTGCTGTCGGCGGCGAGACCGACGGGAGTCGCACCCGCGTTGAGGCCGAAGGGCCCGTGGAAGGCGACCGATTGGCCGCCCGGGACGATCCGCGGCGCCTGGGCGCCCCCGCCGGTGGACGACCCGGACCGCGGGGAGCTGCCGCCGCTCAGCGCCAGCACCAACCCGATCAGCGTTGCCACTCCGACCAGCCCCGCCACCAGGAGCCCGCGACGCCGGTGCGATCGTGCCGCCGGCGGTGTGCGCTCGGTGCCCGCTGTCGCGGGCGCCGCGGGGGTCGCGGGCGCCGCAGGGGGCGGAGGCATCGCGGGGGTCGGGGGCACCACCGTCTCATCGGTATCCGCCTGCGCGTGCTCGAGGCGGGTGGCGGACTCGGCCCCGCCGGCGTCGGTTCCCGCCGCCACCCGCGTCAGCGCAACGGCGATCTCGCCCGCGGACTTGAAGCGCTCGGCCGGGTCCTTGGCCATCGCCCTGGCGATGATCGCGTCGAAGCCGGCCGGGAGGCTCGGCACCTCGGCGCGGGCCGAGGGGACGGGATCGTTGACGTGGGCGTACATCGTCATCAGCTGGTTCTGCCGCTGGTAGGGGACGTGGCCGGTGAGCGTCTCGAACAGCATGCAACCGAAGGCATAGATGTCGGAGGCCGGCGTCCCCGCTCCACCCTCGACGCGCTCGGGGGCGGTGTAGTCGATGGTCCCCACGAACACCCCGGTGCGGGTCAGAGCGGACGTGGCGTCCGAGCGCTGGGCAATGCCGAAGTCGGTCAGGTACACGTGCTCGTCCTCGGACGTCTCCCCGCGGGCGATCAGGACATTGGCCGGCTTCACGTCGCGATGGACGAGGCCACGCCGGTGCGCGGCGTGGAGCGCCGAGGCTACGGGCCCCAGCAGCTGCGCGGCCCGCGCGGGGGAGAGGCGGCCGTCGGCCGCGAGCAGGGCACGCAGGTCGGTGCCGTCGACCCAGCGCATGATCAGGTAGAGGGTCCCGTTCAGCTCTCCGGCCTCGTACACCGGGATCACATTCGGATGCTCGATCGAGGCGGCGAGCCGTGACTCGCGCTGGAAGCGCTCGCGGTAGTCGACGTCCTCGGCCAGGGCAGGCGCCATCGCCTTGACGGCCACCGGCCGATCGAGCGCGAGCTGGGTCGCTCGGTACACGACCCCCATCCCCCCGCGCCCCGCAACGGCGTCGAGCCGGCAGCCGGCGATCGTGGACCCCATGAAGAGGCCATGCATAGTGGGTCTGTTTATAGCGCCCCGACGGCGATACGATCGCAGCTGCGATGGCGGAACAGATACCTGCGGCGCCCGCACAGAGCCCCGTCGAGCTGAAGGCGCAGATCGAGGCTGAGCGGGCCGGAAAGCCCTTCCTGATCTATCGCGACGGGCCCGGCCAGCAGCAGATCTTCACGCTGACTGACGACCTCGAGCGTGTGACCGTGGGCCGGGAGACATCGGCCGGCATCTGGATTGACTGGGACACCGAGGTCTCGCGCCTGCATGCCGAGCTGGAGCGAATCGGGGAGTCCTGGACGGTGTCCGACGATGGCCTGTCGCGCAACGGGACGCACGTCAACGGCGAGCGGGTCGTGGGCCGCCGCCGCCTGCGTGACGGCGACGTGGTCAGGTTCGGGCGCACGGTGGCGATCTACCGTCAGCCGTTGGTCGCCAACGTGACCGAGACCAAGGTCGCCTCCAATGTGATCGACCGCACCAGCCTGTCGGAAGCTCAGCGGCGCGTGCTGCTGGCCCTGTGCCGGCCGTTCAAGGAGTCGAGCGGGTACGTGACCCCGGCCACCAACCAGCAGATCGCCGATGAGCTGTTCCTGAGCGTCGACGCCGTGAAGACCCATCTGCGGGCCTTGTTCGCGAAGTTCGGGATCGAGGGCCTGGCGCAGAACCAGAAGCGCGTGCGGCTCGTGGAGCTGGCGCTGAAGAGCGGCGTGGTTACGCCGCGCGACCTGTAGCCCGAGCGGACTTTGGCTCGCCGGATTCGCCAGTGCGGCTGCTACCGTTCGCCGGGTCGCTGAATGAACGACGACGACCCATCTCGAAGTAGCCGCGCGAGGGCTCAGGGCAGCCCCGCGCTCCAGACTGCGTGACCGCGCTGCTCCTCATCGCCACGGGGCTGCTGGTCCTGTGCAACGCGTTCTTCGTGATCGCCGAGTATGCGCTCGTGCGGTCACGCCGCGCGCGGCTGGAGGCGATGGCCGAGGACGGCGTGCGCGGGGCACGCCACGCGCTGGCCCAGGTCGAGGACATCGGTCCGTACATCTCCGCCTGCCAGGTCGGGATCACGATGGCCTCGATCGGCATCGGCGCACTCGGCGAGCCGGCCATCGCCCACCTGCTCGAGCCCATCCTCGGCCACGTGCTCGGCCACGCCGCCTCGATCGTGATCTCGGTGGTGATCGCCTATGTCCTGATCACCAGCGCTCAGGTGACCGTCGGGGAGCTGGTTCCGAAGCTGTACGCGATCCAGCACGCGGAGGGGGTGGCGCGCCGGACCGCGCGGCCGCTGGGATTCTTCCGGCGCGTCTTCGCGCCGTTCATCTTCCTGCTCAGCGCGGCGTCGAATTCGATGCTGCGGATGGTCGGGACCGATCCGGGCGCTGAGCCGGAGGGGGGAACGCCCGATGAGCTGAAGCGGATCATCGCCGAGTCCCAGACCGGGGGCCAGCTCGATGCGGGAGAGGCGAACATGCTCACGGGCGTGTTCCACCTCCACGAGCAGGAGGCGCGCCAGGTGATGACCCCGATCCCGGCGGTGGTGACCGTCGATGTGGCCGAGACGGTTGAGGACGCGCTCAAGCGCTGCGTGTCGACGGGCCACTCGCGGCTGGTGGTGACCGAGGATGAGAACCAGGATCGGGTCAAGGGCACCGTGCACGTCAACCAGCTGGTCAAGCTGATGCTGTCCAAGGGGATGCAGGCGTCCTTCCACGCGCTCGTCCGCGAGGCCCCGATCGTGCCCGAGACCAAGCCGCTCGACGACCTGCTGGCCGACCTTCAGCGCGAGCGGACCGAGCTCGCGATCGTGATCGACGAGTACGGGCGCACCGCCGGCATCGTCACGACCGAGGACATCATCGAGGAGGTCGTGGGTGAGATCTCCGACGAGACTGACCCGGCCGGCGGCGGGGTCAGGCGACTGGCCAACGGCGACTGGTTCGTGCGCGGCCACGTGGCGATCACCGACCTCGAGGATTACGGGCTCGAGCTGCCGGTGGACACCGACGCCTACAACTCGGTCGGCGGATTCGTGTTCGCCGAGCTGGGGCGGCTGCCCAAGCGGGGGGACCAGATCGCCGCCAACGGCTACTCGATCCGGGTCGAGTCCGTGCGCCAGAACCGGATCGAGGCGGTCAGGATCAGGCAGCGTAAGGCGCCGGCGCCAGCAGCATGAAGACGTTTCGCGTGCGCCTGCTCGCGACAGTCGTTACATTTCCTTCACAGCACGCCGGGTGAGTCGCTCGTGTCAGCGTCGACACCCTCCCGGTGGTTGAGAGGAGAGATGAAGCCGGCCCCCACGGGCCGGCTTCTCGCTCTCTGGAGCAGGTCCGCCGTCGCTGCTCGCGCACCGCGCGGGTGCCGGTCGCGGTTCGGGCGCGGGGCACCGGCCACGGGCAAAAAGAAACCGGCCCGCTGGGGACGGGCCGGTTTCGTGCTTCTGGGGAGGAGGTGCTGCTATGAGGTACGTCGTGATTGGAAGTGTCGGCTTCTGAGATGAATGGACGCTAAAGAGTTGGCAGTGGCTCCATAAGTCCGGCGATCAGCCGTAGCTGTAGAAGCCCTGGCCGGACTTGCGCCCCAGCGATCCGGCCGCGATCAGCTCACGCACCCGCTCGGGGACGGGCGTGTCGATCTCCTTGCCGATGGCCTGGGCCACGTCGAGCCCGATGAAGTCGAGCAGCGCCATCGGGCCCATGGGCAGGCCGACCCCGAGCGTCATGCAGCGATCCACGTCCTCGGCCGCGATGCCGGTCTCCGACATCAGCTCGACGGCACTGAACAGGTACGGGAACAGCAGCCGGTTGACCACGAACCCGGGAACGTCGGGAACCTCGACCGGCGTCTTGCCGAGTGCTTCACACAGCGCCCGGGCGCGGTCGCGCACCCGCGGATCGGCCTGCGGGGGGAACACCAGCTCCACCAGCTCCATGCGCGTCACGGGATTGAAGACGTGCAGGCCGACGAAGCGATCGGGATGTCCGGTGGCCTTGGCCAGCTCGCCGATCGAGAGCGACGAGGTGGTGGTGGCGAGAATCGCGTGCGCGCCTGCGTGCCCCGACAGGTCGGCCAGCAGCGCGGCCTTGTGCCCATGGTCCTCGACGACCGCCTCGACCAGGAAGGTCGCCTCGGCCAGCGCGTCCAGGTCGGTGACCACATGCACCCGGCTGGAGTCCAGCTCCTCGCCGGTGAGCTTGCCGTAGAGCTTGGCTATCGACGCGCGCGCACGGTCGGCCGAGGAGCCGGAGCGCGCCCAGAGCAGGACGTCGCCGTGGCGCGCCGCCGTGGCTGCCAGGCCGCAGGCGATCGCCCCGGCCCCGGCGATCCCAAGTCGTTCTTCCAAGGTTTCTCCCGTTGTCTTGACTCGCGACTCGCCAGTCAGTCGACACAGTACGGGAACGCCGGCGCACGAGGCGTCGTCACGGCGCCTGTCCCGAGGGCGGCGAGGGGCGCTCAGCCCTGCTGCTCGGTGGGCCTGATCAGCAGCTCGTTGATCGCCACGTGACGCGGCCGCGTGACGATGTAGGCGATCGCATCGGCGATGTCCTCCGCCTGCAGGCGATCGATCGATCCGAAGCGCTGGCTGATCTGCTCCAGGATCTCGGGCCGGTTGTGGCCGGCGAGCTCGGTCGACACTGCGCCGGGTTCGACCAGGGCGACGCGCACGTGGCGCGCGGTCACCTCCTGGCGCAGCGACTCGCTGAAGGCCCCGACCCCGTGCTTGGTCAGGTTGTAGACGCCGCTGCCCGCCCGGGCGACCCGGCCGGCCACCGAGCTGATGTCGATCAGATCCGCCACCCGGCGCTCGGCGCTCTCGGCGGCCTCGAGCAGATGCGGGAGCGCGGCGTGGGCACAGTAGAGGAGGCCGAGCACGTTCAGCTCCACCATCCGCTGCCATTCCTCGACCGGGGCGTCGACGATCGGGCCCAGCAGCATCACGCCCGCGTTGTTGACCAGGATGTCCAGGCGCCCCAGCTCGGCCACGGTTCTCGCCACCGCGTCGCGTGCCTGCTGCTCGTCGGTTACGTCGCCGGTCAGCGCGAGCGCCCGGCCACCGTGCGCTCCGATGCGCTCGACCAGGGCCTCGAGCCGGTCCGAGCGCCGGGCCAGGACGGCCACCGCCGCTCCCTCGCCGGCCAGTCGTAGCGCCGTCGCCTCGCCGATGCCACTCGAGGCCCCGGTGACGAGCGCGACGGTTCCGGCCAGTGCGTCAGTGGTCATGGCGCCCCCCAGCGGAAGCCGATCGGATCGCACGCCGGCGCCAGCGGGCTGTCGGGCAGGCCGGGTGGCGGCTGATTCTCGTTGTAGCCCGAGGGGGCGAGGTCGTTGGGCGTCCCGGGGTGAAACAGCGAGGCGAGGTACTGGGCCTGACCGCGACCGGGACCGAGCTCGAACTGCCCACCGCCATAGGCGCCGATCCCGTGCTCGGCACAGTAGTCATAGGTATCGCACAGCTTGCTCAGGCCGCCGATCCGCGAGGGCTTGATGTTGACCATCTTGGGCGCGAACGGCAGTGCCTCGATGTCGTCGATCGAGTGGATCGGCGCATCCCAGGTGATCCGGTCGTGCTGATCCTCGAGCACGGCCGCGGTCTCGGCAGTGACCACGTCCGGGTCCTCGAGCCAGGCGTCGGGAAAGGCGTCGACGACGCGGCGGTAGAGGACGGGATCGGGCGCCTGGTCCACGACGGTGCCGTGGTAGAGGCTCTTGAAGTCGACCGAGTCAACCGCGCCGGTGGCCACCAGCGCAGCGATCAGGTCGGGATCCCAGGAGCTGGTGGGATCGAGCTTGAAGCGCAGCCCCCGGTAGCGCTCGAGGCGGCTCGAGATCGGTTCCAGTGACGGCGGCTCGCCCAGCCGCAGCGAGACCACGAACGTGACCGGGCTCGGCTCGCGGCCGAGCGCGGCGTGCAGCGGCTGCCCCGCCTGCCGCAGCGCGAGATCGAGCGCGGCGCTGTGGAAGGTCCAGCGGCGGTACAGGCGGGACACATCGCGCTGCGGAGCGACGGGAAACAGATCGAGCGAATCGATCAGCGCGCAGAACTCGCCCAGCGTGTAGCGGCCCGCGAGCGGCTGGACGGGGCCGGCCTGCTGCAGCGCGGTCTGGTCGACGCCGTCATAGACGACGTCCTCGCCGCTGCCCTCGGCCCCGGCGCCGCGCAGGTGCACGACCGTGCTCAGCCGTTCGAATCCGCTCGAGACCTGGGCCACGAGCCCCTCGAGCGAGTAGCTCTCGACCTCGAGCGGCAGCGCGGCAAGGTGGTCGTAGGTCGCCACAGGGCCACAGCATATGAGACCCGCGTCGCCGGCTCGGGAGCGAGGTCTGAGATGCTGGTTACCCGGCCTCGTCCCGGGCGCCGGTCTCGAGCCGGGCCACCAATTCCTCCAGCCGCAGCTCCTCGAGCCCCTTGTCGACCGCCTCCAGCTCGCTGGCGCAGTAGTCGACCAGGTCGCGTCCCTCCTTGACCAGGTCGAGCGTCTCGCGCAGGCCGGCCTCCCCGGAGTCGAGCCTGCGGATGATCTCCTCGATCCGAGCCAGCGCGGTCTCGTACGTCTGTCCTGTCATGACGGCCCGTCGGCCACCTTGGCCGGCACGCGGCCGTCATGGAAGCGAATCGACACCCTCCCGGCGGCTCGCGCTGCCCCGGCCGACCCGAGCGGCTCGCTGTCCCGGCCCTCGACCAGGGCGTAGCCGCGCTCCAGCGTGCGTGCCGGGTCGTGCGCGGCCAGCGCCAGCCGGAGGCGCTCGAGATCGCGGCTGCGCCTGCCGGTGGCGCCCGAAGCCGAGCGGGCCAGGCTCGTCCCCACGGCCGGCACCAGCAGCGCACCACGGTCGCGCTCGATCCGGGCGACGCTCGCCTTGCGTCCCAGCACCAGCAGGTGAACCGATGCCAACGAGCGGCCCTTCTCCGTATCGCGCCGGGCGCTGGCCCGCAGCTCGCGCAGCAGCTGATGCAGGCGGCGGCGATGGCGCGCGACGTGCTCCGCGGGGGCGCGCGAGAGCTGCGCCAGCGTGCGGGCGCGGCTGAGCACGGCGCGCCGGCCGTGGTCGTGGAGCCGCTTGGCCCTGGCGGTCAGCTCCGCTCTGGCCCGGCGGCAGTCGACTGGGACCGCCGCCTCCGCCGCGTGCGTCGGCGTCGAGCACGAGACCGCGGCGACGTCGTCGATCAGCGTCCGGTCGGTGTGGTGGCCGACGGACGAGACCACCGGGACGCGCAGCAGCGCCACCGTGCGGCACAGGGACTCGTCGCAGAACGCGAACAGATCGGCCAGCGAGCCTCCGCCACGCGCGACGATCACCACCTCGACCTCCTGGATGGCGGCCAGCTCCCTCAGCGCCGCGGAGATGCGAGGGGCGGCGTGGCGGTCCTGCACGGGGGCGAAGGCCCACACCAGGCGGCCGCCCCAGCCACGGCGGTGCAGGCCGGCGCGGACATCGTCGCGGGCCTTGCCGCGCTCACCGGTGACCACGCCGATCGTGCGCGGCAGCGGCGGGCGGGCCAGCCGCTTCTGGGGTTCGAACACGCCCTCGGCGTGCAGCCGGCGCCGCAGGCGCTCGAGCTGCACGAGCAGGTCGCCCTCGCCGGCCGCGCGCAGCTCGGTGACGCCGAAGCTGAACGAGGGCGAGGAGGCGGCGCTGCCCGGGTAGTAGTCACAGCCGCCGCCGACCACCACGCGCATCCCGTCGGTCAGCGGAGTGCCGAGCGCCTCGAACTCGTTGCGCCACATCGAGCACGGGATCGCTCCACGCGCATCGCGCAGCTCGAAGTAGACGCGGACGCGACTCGGGCGAAAGCCCCACACCTCGCCGACCAGCTGGACGCGCGCGAATTCCTGCAGCCGCCGCTTGAGCTGCGCGGCGTAGGCCCCGACCGGATAGGGCCCGGGGTAGGAGCTGCCCTCGATGCCCTCGGCGGAGGTGGGGACGACGTCATCCATGTGGTCCGGTCGAGGCTACCGGCCCCGAGGGGCGGATCCTTCGCCCTCCGCGGCGGGCGGGCGCAGTCGCGTCACTCGGCGAACGGCACCACCAGCACCGGCCGGTCGGAGAGCTGCAGCAGCTTGTGCGGCGTCGAGCCGAGCAAGGCGCCCCGGATCGGGCTCTCGCCCCGGGTGCCCACGACGATCACGCGGGCGTCGCGGTTGGCGGCGAGCTCGACCAGCCCCTGAGCCGGCGCCTGCTCGACGATCACCCCCTCGACCTCGGTGCCGCCCTGAGTGGCGATCTCCATCGCCTCGGCCACCCGCTGGTTGGCCAGGTCCTTGAGCGCCTTGTGGTAGTCGTGCAGCTCTCCGCCGGCGGGCGAGAGCTCGTAGCCGAAGGCGATGATGACCTTCTCGTTGTAGGCCTTGCCGAACTCGCTGGCCACCCGGAGCGCCTCCTTGGCGCAGTCCGAGCCGTCGTAGCCCACGATCACCCCGCTACTCATGGGTGTGCCCCTCATGGCTGTGCCCCGCCGGCGAGTGGGCGACGAGCGCTGGGTCGGCGACCTCGGGCCTGCGCCGGAAGAAGTCCGGCAGCTTCCACTGCGCCAGCAGCATCAGCGGAATCCCGATCAGCAGCGCGCCGAGTCCGATCACCAGTGGACCGCCGATCCCGAAGATCACGGTCGACCCAGCGCTCGTCTTGCCGAGGTCGAAGCACGACTTGATGAACAGCGCGAACAGGATCAGCGCCCCGGCCAGCGGCAGCACGCCGATGAAGAAGAAGTTCTTCGCGCTCTTGAGCAGCTCACGCCGGTAGAAGATCACGCAGGCCAGGCCGGTGATCCCGTAGTAGAACGCGATCCCGAGCCCGAGCGCGAGGATCGAGTCGCTGAGCACGTTCTGCGACAGGAGGGTCAGCGCGACGTACCAGATGATCGAGATCCCGCCCATCGCCAGCGTGGCGACGCTGGGGCTCAGGTAACGCGGGTGGATCTCGCCAAAGCGCGTCGGGATCGCCTTGGCTCGCGCCATCGACAGCACCGTTCTCGCCGTCGGCAGGATGGTCGTCTGGGTCGAGGCCGACGCCGAGGTGAGCACCGCGATGATCAGCAGCTTGTCGACCCCGGAGCCGAGCACGCTGTGCCCGATCGGGGCGAACACGTCGCTGGCGTTGTCGGAGAGCAGGGCCGGCCCGGCGTAGGCGGTGGCCGCCACGGCCACGAGCACGTAGATCCCGACCAGCACGAACGTCGACACGACGGCCGCCTTGCCGGGCGCCGTTCCGGGGTTCTCGGTCTCCTCGTTGACCGTCACCCCGCTGTCCCAGCCCCAATAGATGAACACCGCTAACAGGATCGCCTCGGTGAAGTTGCTGAAGCCATGGATGGCGAAGGGGTTGAACCAGCTCGCCTGGATGTGATGGGAGGTCTTGATCCCGTTGCCGCTGTAGACCTTCACCAGCGCCACGATCGAGAAGATCACCAGGATGAAGAACTCGGCGCCGAGCAGGAACTGCTGTGTGCGCGCCGAGAGCTCGATGCCGATGTAGCAGATCGCGGTCATGATCACGATCCAGGCCACGCCGATGAGCGTGACCTCGAACGTCGACGGGTTGTTGTTGCCGAATAGCTGGAACGTGTACTGGCCGGCGATCGCGGCCAGGTTCGGCATCACGATGATGTCGGTCACGATGATGCCCCAGCCGCCCATCCAGCCCAGGCGCGGGCCCATCGCGCGCGTCACCCAGGAGAAGGTCGTGCCGCAGTCAGGGTCGGCGCGGTTCATGTAGTAGTACGCCGCCGCGATGAACAGCATCGGGAAGAAGGCGATGATCATGATCGCCGGCGACCCGAAGGCGACGAAGCCGGCGATTCCACCGAGCGTCGCGGCCAGGCTGTAGGCGGGCGCCGTCGAGGCAACGCCGATGACGATGTTCGAGAGGAACGAGATCGCGTTCTTCTTCAGGCCCTTGTCCTCGACCTGGATCCCGGTGACCGGCTCTGCCAACGACGCGCTTTCCATGGCGGCCCCTCTTCCAGTTTGGTTGCAACCGCCGGCGGGGCGTGAGCAGAACGCGATCGTTTGGACGAAACGTCGCACCACCGGCTGCCTGGCGGCAATTCTCTGCCCATGCCGGGTCGAGTGCAAGGGTCGTGTGGCCCAACCGAAGCCAGGGGTTTGTACCGGCCGGACAACCGCGGGACGAGTCGAGCCCCGGAACGCTTGTCAGCGCGCAGGTGTGAGCGTGAACGACACCTGCCTCCCCAGCGGCTCGAAGCCCATGCGCTGGTACAGCTTGCGGGGCCAGTCGTCGGCGTCGGCCGGAACCAGGATCGGAGCGCAGCGCATCCGGCGCGCGGCTTCGAGCGCGGCGGCGACGACAGCACGCCCGAGCCCCCGCCGGCGGTGGGCGATCAGGGTTCCCACCTCGTCGACCATCGCGATCCCGCCGTGGCCGTCGGCGCGCTCCAGGAACAGCGTGCACGAGGCGCTCATCGCGTCCCCCTCGCCGGCGCCGAAGCACAGAGCCGTGGTGCTCGCTCGGACCGCATCTTGGCCCGCGACCAGGGTGGCGATCAGGGCCGCGGCGACCGGGCTGGCGCTCTCCGAGTCTTCGCCGTAGATCTCCGCCTGCAGCTTCCGGATCTCCGGCTCGGAGATCTCCCTGCCGACGCCGGGGCGGGGGGGGCGATCGGGCTCGCGCCGCCAGCTCATGTACAGCGTCCGCTCCATGCTCCAGCCGTCACGCAGCAGCGCCGGCGCCAGGCGCTCGGCGGCGGGGCCGTCGTCGACCACGACGTGCCGGTGTCGCAGATGCCCGAGCCGGACATCCGCGAGCCCGGCCAGCGAACCGGCTCCGAACGACGCGGGCAGCGGCGCATCGAGGATCAGCGCATTGAGGTAGCGCAGCCTCGGCAGCTCCTCGTGCAGCACGACGAGGCCTTCGGGCAGCTCGATGGTCTCCCGCGCGGCCCTGGCGCGCAGGCCACGATCGAACGCAAGCGCGGCAGCAAGCTCGTCCACCGCACGGGAGCCTATGCCACCGGCGAGCCCCCGGCTGCCGCCTGGGCGGCTGTTTGTACAACTCGTCCCATCGGGTCGCCGGTACCGTCAAACGGGTGAGCTCAGGATCTCAGGCCCCGGCGCGGGTGGCCGTCCTCGGTGCCGCCGGAACGATCGCGCCGGCCATCGTGCACGACCTCGGCGAGTCCGCGGAGGTCGCGGAGATGGTTCTGCTCGACCTCGACGGCGACCGCGCGGCGGCGGTGGCCGAGCGCCATGGCGCCGGTAAGGCGACGGCTCGCGCCGCCGATGCCCGAGCCGGTCTGGCCGGCGAGCTGGCCGGGGCCGACGTGCTCGTCAACACCGCCTCCTATCGGATCAACCTGGACGCGATGCGAGCATGCCTGGAGGCCGGTTGCAGCTACCTGGACCTGGGCGGCCTGTACTGGCTGACCAGGCACCAGCTCGAGCTCGCGGACGAGTTCGAGCGCGCCGGTCTGCTGGCCCTGCTGGGCGTCGGGTCGAGCCCCGGCAAGACGAACCTGATGGCGCAGCGGGCGCTCCGCGAGCTCGATGGGTCCGCACCCGACTCGATCGACATCTACGCCGCGGGACGAGATCCGCGCGCCGCCGGGCAGTTCAGCCCCCCGTACGCGCTGCAGACCCTGCTCGACGAGCTGACGCTGGCGCCCGTCGTCCTGCGCGAGGGCCGGCCCGTCGAGATCGAGCCGCTGACCCGGGGCGGTGCGATCGACTTCGGCGACCCGATCGGCGTGGCCGAGACGATCTTCACGCTCCATTCCGAGCTGGCCACGTTCGGCGAGAGCTTCGGGACGCGGGAGTCGAGCTTCCGGCTGTCGCTCAACCCGACCCTGCTCGAGCGCCTGCAGCAGCTGGTCGGCTCGAGCCCCGAGCAGGTCGCCGCCGCCGCCCGGGACGCCGTGCCCCCCTCTGACGCGACCACCTCCGTGCACCTGGTCGTGGTGCAATCCGGAGACCGGACCGTGTTTGTGCGAGCCCTGAGCCCGCCCCATTTCGGGATCGGAGGCTCGATCGTCTCGACGGCCGCGCCTGCCGCCGCGGCGGTTCGGCTGCTCGCCCGCGGCGAGCTGAGCGCAACCGGCGCGATGCCACCCGAGCGAGCCGTCGATCCTGAGGCGATGTTCGCCGAGCTCGAGACGCGCGGCTGCCGCTTCAGCGTCGAGGTGAGCTGACACGCCGCCTACCCGCGCGCGCGGCACCACGCCACGCGCGTCGAGTACGGCATCGGCAGGCGCGACCGATCGCGCGTCTGTGGGTGTGTGGCCACCAGGGCGCGCACCCGGCTGAGCACGTGCTCGCGCTCGTGGTCCTCGAGCGCCGAGATGTAGCTGACCGACGAGATCCGCGCCTCCAGGTTGTCGAGGTCGCCGGTGACCACATGGGCGAAGTCACGCTCGGAGAGATCGCTGAACAGTCCCGTCGCCTCCAGCTCCCGGGGCCACTGGGTCGTCGCGGCTCGGGGGGCTTCACCGGCGTATGCGTGCACCATCTCCTGCATCCGGGCGACCCAGTCCACCGACTCGTCCCACTCGTTCCAAACCACTCCGAGCCCCCCTCCCGGCGCCAGCACGCGGTGGATCTCGGTCGCCGCGCGTGGGGCGTCGAACCAGTGGAAGGCCTGCGCCACGGCGACAGCGTCGGCCGCGGAGTCGGGCAGCGGGATCGCCTCGGCGGTGCCCTCGAGCACCTCGGCCTGCGGGACGGCGCCCACGAGCTGGGCGCGCATGCCCGCCACCGGCTCGACGGCGATCACCCGCGCGCCGGTGCCGATCAGCGCCCGGGTGAGCTTGCCCGTCCCGGCGGCGAGGTCGACGATGGTCCGCTCGGGGCCGACGCCCAGCTCGGCGACCAGCAGGGCGATCGCGGCGTCCGCGTATCCGGGCCTGCCCCGCTCATACTCCGCGCCCGCGCGCTCAAAGCCGCGCGCGGCGACCTGATTGATCGAGCTCTTGGTCACTGCCCCCGCGGGAGGCGGGCGGCCGGGTCGCGCGCGAGCAGCGCGACGTCGGCGTCGACCATCATCCGGATCAGCTGCTCGAAGCTGACCTCCGGCGCCCAGCCGAGGACCCGCTTGGCCTTGCTCGCATCGCCGATCAGGTGCTCGACCTCGGCCGGCCGCAGGTACGAGGGGTCGAGGACCACGTGATCGTCGAGGGCCAGGCCGACATGGCCGAACGCCACCTCGACGCAGTCGCGCACCGAGTGCGAGACGCCCGTCGCCACGACGAAGTCGCTGGGCTCGTCCTGCTGGAGCATCAGCCACATGGCGCGCACGTAGTCGCCGGCGAACCCCCAGTCCCGCTCCGCGTCCAGGTTGCCGAGGCGGAGCTCGGTCTCGAGGCCGAGCTTGATCGCGGCGGCGTGCCAGGTGATCTTCCGGGTCACGAACTCAAGGCCGCGGCGAGGACTCTCGTGGTTGAACAGGATCCCGCTGCTCGCGTGCAGCTCGTAGGACTCGCGGTAGTTCACGGTGATGAAGTGCCCGTAGACCTTGGCCACGCCGTACGGGGAGCGGGGATAGAACGGTGTCGTCTCGGTCTGGGGGACCTCCAGCACCTTGCCGAACATCTCGCTCGAGGACGCCTGATAGAACCGGGCCTCGGGACAGGCCTCGCGCATCGCCTCGAGCATCCTGGTCACGCCGGTGCCGGAGAACTCCGCGGTCAGGGTCGGCTGCACCCAGGATGCCGCCACGAACGACATCGCGGCCAGGTTATAGATCTCATCGGGTTGCGAGGCGCGCAGCGTGTCGACGAGCGAGCGCTGGTCGAGCAGGTCTCCCTGATGCAGCGTGACGCGATTGCGGAGATGCTCGATCCGGTCGAACTTCTCGGTCGAGGACCGTCGCACCATCCCGTGGACCTCGTATCCCTGGTCGAGCAGGAACTCGGCCAGGTACGAGCCGTCCTGCCCGGTGATGCCCGTGATCAGGGCCCGGCGCGCGCTCACGCGCCGACCGCCAGGGGCTGTTCGCGCAGCCAGTCCACCGTCCGGGCGATCCCGTCGCGCAGATCGACCTGGGCCTCCCAGCCGAGCATGTGGCGCGCCTTCTCGACCGAGGGCCAGCGCCGCTGGACGTCGACCGCGAAGCTCGGCAGGTGCGTGAGCGCGAAGCCGGCGGGATCCCGGCCGCAGGCGTCCCAGATGATCCGCGCGATCTCGGCCACGGTCAGCTCCTCGGAAGCGGAGATGTTGAAGTCCTCGTTCTCGCCCGCGGGCGAGGCCATCGCGGTGACCACGCCATCGGCGATGTCGTCGACATGGGTCAGGGTGCGGGTCTGCGTGCCGGATCCGAAGATCTCCAGCGGGTGCTGGCCGCAGAGGACCTTGGCGATCAGGTCGGGCACCGCGTGCGCGATCCCGGGCTCGTCGGGCTCGGGAAGCTCGCCCGGACCGTACGCGTTGAAGGGACGGCAGATCGTGTAGCGGAGGCCGTGCTGGTCGTGCGCGGCACGCGTGTACACCTCGCCGGAGAGCTTGGAGAAGCCGTAGGCCGAGCGCGGGGAGGCGCAGTCGAGGAGGTGGCTCTCGGGTGTCGGGAACTCGGTTGCGCGCTCGAACACCATCGAGGAGGAAACGTAGACGAACCGCTCCATGGCCTGGTCCACGGCGGTCCGCACGATCGCGCCGGTGAGCGCGTTGTTGACCTCGGTCAGGGTGAAAGGCAGCTTGTGGAAGTTCGCGATCCCGCCCACGATCGCGGCCAGGTGGATCACGTGGGTGCAGCCGGCGGCGGCGTCCCGGCCCTCCTCGGCGATGCGCAGATCGCCCTGGTGGATCTCGCAGCCCTCGCGCATCCATGCCGGGGCCTCGCGGTGGTCGGACACGCGGACCTCCCAGGCGGGATCGCGCAGCAGACGGCGGACGACCGCCGAGCCGATCGTGCCGGCACCGCCCGTGACCAGGACCCGGCTCATCGGCCGGCCCTCATCCGCGAGCCACGCCCCGCGCCTGGTCGGCGGGCGCGCCGGTGCCGAGCAGCGCCGCCGCCTCGCTGGCGTAGAGGAACACCTGGGCGGTGCCGAAGGCGTTCCACGGGTCGACGAGCAGGCAGTCGGAGGAGGCTCGCGCGATGATCTCGCGCAGCGCGTCCGGGCGCTCGAACTCGGAGTGGTTGGTGGCCACGATCACCACATCCGCGTCGCGGACCGCCTCGTCGAGAGGCTGCGTCGGGGTCGCGGCGTGGGGGTCGCAGACGGCGACGTCGGCGAGCTCGCGCTCCAGCATCCGGATCAGCTTGGGCGACAGCGAATCCCGCTCGTCGTCGGTGTCGCGCTTGAACGTGAGCCCGAGCACCGCCACCTTGCGCGAGGACAGCTCGCCGATGCGGCGCTTGACCCCCTCGACCAGGAACAGCGGCACCGCCTCGTTCACGCGTGAGACGGCGAGCAGCATCCCGGGCGCGTTCGAGCGCTCCTCGGAGAACGCGAAGTCCTTGCGCAGGCAGCTGCCGGCGGTCATCCCGGGCTTGGCCATCCCGCCGCGCGGATAGTCCCGGTTGATCAGGTCGATGACCTCGAACACGTTGGCGCCGTAGCGCTCGCAATCCATCATCAGCAGGTTGGGGAGCGCGAAGGTGGCGTAGCGGAGGATGTTGGTCCAGATCTTGGCCAGCTCGGCCTGAACCGCGCTGGTCCTCACGATCGGAGCGCCCAGCTCCGCGAACAGGTCGGCGGCCCGTTCGGTGGACGCATCCCCCACCCCGCCGACGATGCACGGCAGGGTCGAGATCTCCTCCAGGAACCGTCCCGCGGCGATCCGCTCGGGGGCGTGCGCGACGAACACGTCCTCGCCGACGCGGAAGCCGCGCTGCTTGGCCAGGTATCCCGCCACGAACTCGGTCGTGCCGGGCGCGATCGTTGAGCGGAGGATCAGCGAATGCCCGGGCCGCAGCAGCGGCAACAGATCGTCGACCGCCGCCCGGACCTGCCGGAGGTCGGTCTCGATGTGCGAGAACGAAGGCGTGCCGAGGGTGATCACGATGTTGGCGGCGCGGGCGGCATCGGCGGCGCGGGCGGCCAGCTCGAGCCGGCCCGACGCGGCCACCCGCTCGAGCAGGGCCTGCGTTCCGGCTTCGGAGAAGGGCATCCGCTGGGCGCGGATCGCCTCGAGCACGTCCGGATCGGAATCCACTCCGAGCACGCGCAGGCCGCGGTCGGCGAAGCATAGCGCCAACGGCAGCCCAACTCGGCCCAGCCCGATGATCGACAGGTCGTAGCTCACGCGTTGTGGTTAAACGTAACGAGCGATCAGCGCTCGCGCGGCTACGTCGGCGTCAGTGCTCGGTGGAGAGACCCAGGCTGGGCAGCGGCTCGAGCCCGTCCTCGGGCGCCTCGCCGCGCACTTCGCCCGCGAAGGCGATCCGGTCCAGCCGCGCGATCTCACGCTCGCCCTCGGTCCTGGCGGGGTGGTCCGGCGGCAGGGCGCGAATCAGGCTGCGGATGCGCTCCCGGATCTGGAGCGCGAAGTGCGGAGTGGACGCGCCGACCAGGGAGCGAATGTCGTCGACGGTGACGTGATGGTCCTCGGTCAGCCGCTGTGGGTGCTCGGCCTGGCTCATTTGCCCTGGGGGACGACTTCGAGCAGGGAGTCGAGCTGGGCCTGAACTCCGACGGAGACGGCGCTCGGGTCGCCGATCACCCAGGCGTGGTTGTAGACGGCCGCGGTCGGGCCGTACTGGCTGTAGGCCGGGGTGCCGTAGTCGAGGAAGAAGTTCAGCACCGATTTGGGCAGGGTGGAGGGGTCATCGACAAGCAGAATTGGACCATAGCCGCCGCTTCCGGAGAGCGGCGCCGCGGCGGCAGCGTCCAGAGGCCGGTGCGAGTTGACCAGCACGTACCCATGACCGGGGCTGCGCATCGCCCACCCGAAGCTACCGGGTATGTGGCCGCAGGGCTGGCCGTTGGGGCACGGCGGGTCGCGATACACCGCGAACGCGACCGCGTTGGCGACCGGGTCAGCGCCGCTGACTCGCTTGACGGATCCGTACTTGGCCAGCTGCGAGAGAACGCTGTTGGGCACGACGCCCGGGGGACCGAGCACGTAGATGTGGGGGCTCTGGTGCGCGAGCAGCGCCTGGCGCGTGGCCTGGGGCACGCTCGCGCCGGTGACGAACAGCACCGGATCTCCGCTCTCGGCCGCCCAGCCTGCGGCCGGCATCGCGTAGGCCGGATCGTCGGCCGAGGCGATCAGCACGTTCGAGCTCGTCTTGCCTCGCGCCGCACTGGCGAACCGGTCGACGGCCGCGGCGAGCGCGAACGGGTCGCTGCCCCCGACGGAGGCCGAGCGCAGGCCGCGGGGGGTGGGCACGTTGCCGACCCGGATCACCTGTGCGCCGGCCACCGCGCCCGAGCCCGTCGGCGCCAGCGCGGCAAGTGCGTCGGAACTGGCCGAGGGGAGCGAGGAGGGGCCGGAGAGCAGGATCGGGGCCCGGATCGGCGGCGCCATCAGCGCCCCCGCGGCGATCGAGGCCTGCCAGTCATCGCTGGAGGCGATCGTCACCACCTGCGGGTGGGTGCCGGCGGCGGCCGACGGGTACACGGCGAGCGCCACGGCCGCCGCGTCGGCCGTCGGATCGCCACCACCGACCCTGGTGGTGTTCTTGGTCGCCACCGAGGGGAACCCCAGCTTCTGAGCCGCCTGGGGCGCGTTGGCTTGCAGGCCGCTCTCGGGGTTGCCGGTCAGCAGCTTCGTACCGCCCCCGCAGCCCGCGGCGAGCAGTGCAACTGCGGCGATCGATCCGGCTAGACGTGTCCGCATAGCGGGCGGTGACGTTAGAGCAACGAGCTGACGCGGGGGCCGGGTGCACCGGGGCTTTCGTTTCAATCGTCGCAAACCCGGAATACCAGGAGATCGAGTAACGAAGGCTCCGATGTTCTGTATATAGTGGCGATTGCCTAATCCGTGAGCACCAGTTCGCGGAGCGGGGGACCCAAGAAGATCCCCAGGGGCTAATCCCGCGGTGAACCCGCGAGAGGCGCAGGCTCTTTTCGCGCCAGCCCGACAGCTAACCCCGCCGGCCCCGGAAAGCGAATGTGACGTGCGGGTTCCATCCCTGATTGCCTCTGGCTTTGCCGTGCTCGCGCTCGGCGGAGCCCCCGCCATGGCGGCCGGTGGCGCCGGCGTCGGCACCACCACGGTCAAGCACGCCAGTGCTGCGACCTCTCCGATCGCCTCAACCAGCTCCGGCGGCGCCGGCGTCGCTCCCGGCCCCGTCCCGAGAAGCAGCCCCGAGCACCCGGTCGTGCCGGGCTCGGTGGCCAAGATCATCCAGGGCGTCGCCTACGCCCCCGCGATGGCGCCGATCCAGGTGCAGCGCGCGATCTGGGCCGGCAACAAGATCCGCCACAAGCCCTACAGCTACGGCGGCGGCCACGGCAGCTTCAACGACACCGGATACGACTGCTCGGGCAGCGTCTCCTACGTCCTCCACGCCGCGGGCCTCCTGCACACCCCGTTCGACTCCAGTGAGTTCATGAGCTGGGGCAACAGCGGGCTCGGCCACTGGATCACCGTCTACACCAATCCGAGCCACGCCTTCATCGAGATCGCCGGCATCCGCTTCGACACCTCGAGCCAGGGCGATCCTCACCCGACCAACGAGTCGGGCCCCCGCTACCGGCCGCTTCTGCGTGACACCGGCGGCTTCATGACCAGGCACCCCGCGGGGTTCTAGGGCGCTGGCGCGAGTGCTTGATCGCGGCTAGGCCCGCGGCCTCGTCGGCGAGCTTCATCACCGTCCCGCAGTGGATATTCCCGGCGCTGTTGGCACCGGCGATACCAAT
The DNA here is from genome assembly GCA_017882465.1 of Solirubrobacteraceae bacterium. Lineage (GTDB taxonomy): Bacteria > Actinomycetota > Thermoleophilia > Solirubrobacterales > Solirubrobacteraceae > Palsa-465. Next base: position 8,357 of record JADGPN010000024.1, on the reverse strand, counting down.
CCACCGGGCGAGCAGCGTGCGCGACTCCGAGGCGGCCTTCGGGTCCATCTGCTGTGGATCCTATGTCCCGAGACCACGGCGCGTGTGTACGCTAGGAGTGCTCGTCCAGCCACCCGCCAAGGAGGATGCGATGCCGGGCCTTTCCGGGCGCATGTCGACCGTCGTCAAAGCCAAGATCTCGAAACTGCTCGACCGGGCCGAGGATCCCTCGGAGACCCTCGAGTACAGCTACCAGAAACAGATCGAGCTGCTCCAGAACGTCAAGAAGGGGATCGCCGACGTCGTCACGTCGAAGAAGCGCCTACAGCTCCAGGAGGAGAAGCTCCAGCAGCAGGTCGTCAAGCTGGACACCCAAGCGCGTCAGGCGCTGTCCGCCGGCAACGAAGAGCTCGCTCGCATGGCACTCGAGCGCAAGAACGTCGCCCAGACCGAGCTGCAGTCGCTCGACTCTCAGATCGGGCAGCTCGAGCAGCAGCAGGAGCAGATGACGGCCTCCGAGCAGAAGCTGCGCACGAAGATCGAGCAGTTTCGCTCCAAGAAGGAAGTCATCAAGGCCCAGTACTCGGCCGCCGAGGCGCAGGTCCGGATCTCCGAGGCCGCGACCGGCGTCGGCGAGGAGATGGCCGACGTCGGCCTCGCGATGCAGCGGGCGCTGGACAAGACCGAGAACATGAAGGCTCGCGCAGACGCGGTCCAGGAGCTCGAGGCGGCGGGCACATTCGAGGATCTGACCGCCCTTGGTTCCGGCGATGACGACATCGACCGTCAGCTCAAGCAGCTCTCGACGACGAGCGAGGTCGACAGCGAGCTGGCCAAGATGAAGGCGGAGCTCGGCACCGGCTCTGCGCCTGCGGGCCAGATCGGCGCGGGTGGCTCGGGCGCCGCGGGCGCCTCGGCCGCCGCCGAGGGCAGCGAGGGCAGCGAGGGGGCGAAGGAGGTCACCCCGTGATCGTCCGGATCTCGACCGAAGGGCAGTACGAGCTGGACGAGAGCGACGTGCCTACCCTCAACGAGCTGGACAACGCGGCGGTGGTGGCCTGCGAGGCGGGCGACGAGGAGGCCTTCAATACGACGTTTGCGAAGCTGCTCGACCTCGTGCGCTCCGAGGGCACGCTGGTCGGCGACGATCACCTCGGCGGCTCGGACGCGATCCTGCCGCCGCCGGACTCATCGATGGCCGAGGCGAAGTCGGGATTCAACGGCGAGGGGCTGATCCCGGGCTGACCACGCTGCGGCGTTCGCGCTCCTGATCGGGGGGCGTTGCGCTCAGATCGGGCTCCCCCACAGCGGGAACCAGCGCTGGAGCTCCGGCTCGACGGGCAGCTCCTTGCCGATCTGCGCCTGCAGCCTGAGCTCGCGCTCGTTGTCGCGCTGCTGCTCACCTCCGGCGGGGACAAATGGATAGAACGATCCGCGCTTGTAGTTGTAGATCCAGTACACGGGGTGCCGCCGCTGGTCCTCGAACGCGAACACCGCGCACAGCAGGCGCTCGCCATACCCGCCGGCCTCGAGTGCGCTCGAGACGGCGTTGATCCCGACCACGAGGTCGTCGAACCCGCTCCCCTTGAGCACCAGCCAGCGGAAGCCGTAGGTGTCATCCGAGCTCTCGACCCGCGTGCCGCTGTCGCCCGCGGTGGCACGGACAACCTCCTCCATCTCGCGCACGATCGAGTCGAAGTCGGCCGTCGCAAGCGGCTGGAACACGATCGCCGCGGCGCCGCGGGTCGTGAGCCCGAGCGAGGTCTCGAACGTGATGTAGGCCGTGCTGATCGCGAACAGGCGGTCGGGCGCCGGAGGTGCGAGCTTGCGCTTGCCGGTGATCACATCGAGGAAGCCCATACGATCCGGTCGGCCGCGGTCTAGGCGGTCCCCTGAAGCTGAGCTTCGAGCTTCTGGAGCGCCGCGATCCGCGCCTCCATCGCTGGGTGGGTGGCGAACATGGTCGCGAATGACTGCTTCACCTTGGGCGGGACGATGTAGAAGGCGGCCAGCTCGCCGGAGGCGGCGCGCAAGTCCTGCTGGGGGATCATCTGGATGTTGCCGCTGATCTTCTGCAGCGCCGAGATCAGGGCACTCGGCCGTCCGGTGATGATCGCCGAGCCGCGGTCGGCCGCGAACTCCCGGTAGCGCGAGAGCGCCTGCAGCAACACGAACGAGATCGCGTACACGGCGGCGGAGACCAGGAGGACGACGACGAATCCGGGCCCCTCGTCGTTGTCGCCCCCGAATGCACCGCCGAACCAGAATCCCATCTGGACGATGAACGAGGCGACCGAGGCGAAGAAGCTGGCCAGCGTCATCACCATCACGTCGCGGTTCTGCACGTGGGTCAGCTCATGCGCCATCACGGCCTCCAGCTCGGCGGGGGAGAGGAGCGCCAGCAGGCCCGTCGTCGCGCACACGGTCGCGGTCTTCGGAGACCGCCCGAGCGCAAACGCGTTGGGCATCGTCGCCTCCACGATGCCCACCCTGGGCTTGGGCATGTTGGCCTGGATGCAGAGGCGCTCGATCAGCGCGTGAAACTCGGGCGCCTCCTGAGGGCTCACCTCGCGCACGCCCATCGACGCCAAAGCGATCTTGTCCGAGGTGAAGTACTGGACCAGGAACAGGGCGCCGGCGATGACCGCCACGGTGACCGCTCCCACGCCCGCCGCGATCAGGACGCCGATCAGGACCGCGTAGACGAGCCCGAGCAGAAACAGGGTCAGCAGCATCCGCGCCTGCAGGCCCGGGTCCCGACCGAATGACTTGGATTGCGCCATAGCCTCTCTATGTTCGCAGACGGCCTAATCGTTCGCTGAAGGCCACGCGAGCATGAGCGATGAGTAGCGAACGCGGGGCTCAGGCTTCTACCCTCTCCGGCGTGCTGGTTCAGATCAACGTCCTCGGTCTCTCCCTGAAGACCTTTGGGATCGTCTTCGCACTCGTCTTCGCACTCGTCTTCGTGGCCGTCGGGGCGATCCTGGCGCGACGCCTGAAGGAGCTCGGCAAGCCCGTGGACTACGCCTACGAGATGGCGTTCGCCGCGCTCGTCGGCGGCCTCGTCGGGGCGCGCCTCTACTACGTGGTCCAGAACTACAGCCAGGTCAAGAACGATCTCGTGGGCAGCGTGGCTGTGGCGGATGCGCGACCGGTTCCGTCCCGGCGCCCTGTTCTCGTTCTATCTCGTGCTCTCCGGGGCCGAGCGGCTGCTGGTGGAGTTCGTGCGGCGCAACCATCGCGTGATCGCCGGGCTTAGCGATGCGCAGATCGAGAGCATCGCGCTCATGTTGGCCGGGCTGGGGTGGTTGGTGTGGCTGAACCGCCGCGGCGGCCTTGAGCGGGCGGGCGGCTCCGGGGCGGCGCTGGCCGGCACCTGATCGAACGGCGAGATTCGTGCTCGCGGCGCCGGCGCCTCGCGCGCGGCAAGAGCGGCGGCGCACGGCGCGCTGCAGTCAATCGTGCACTGATCCGGGCGCGGATCCGCCGCGCAGGGCTCCGCCGATGAACCTCAGGCTGATCGCCTGCAGCTCCTCGTCGTGCTGGATCGAGCGGTGATGGCCGCCGGGCAGCACGATCAGCCGGCTCCCCTCGGACCCGAAGTGCGCCGCCAGCTCCCGCGAGTGCTGCACCGGAACCTGCTCGTCCCCCTCCGCGTGCAGCACCAGCAACGGCGCCCGCAGCGCCTTCACCGCCGGCTGCAGCTCGTGCCCGGCCAGGACGGCGTCGACGGCGTCGACGTTGGCATCGAACCGCAGCGTGCCCGCCTGGAGACCTCGTCTGAGGCCCTCAGCGCTGGCCGGGCAGATGGCGACGATCGCGGCGGCTCCGGCCGCCGAGGCGGCGACGATCGCCAGGTAGCCGCCCATGCTCGAGCCGCGCAGCGCGATCGCCGCCTCGGGACCACCGATCCGCTCGCGCAGCACGCGGGCCATCGCCGCGACGTCGTCGAGCGCCCGGGCGTCCATCGGCCCCTCGCTCTCGCCGTGGCCGCGCTGGTCGAAGGCGATCGCGGCGAACCCGGCCGCATGCGCGGCGCGGGCGAAATCGTGGTGGCTCTCCTTGCACGATCCGGCGCCGTGCACGATCACGATGCCGGCGCTGGCCGTCTCGGGAAGCCATAGCGAGTAGGCGAGCCCGTCCCGCTTGCCCACCTCGGCTGGCACGGCCAGATTGACGGTCCGCAGGCGGCCCATCGCCGGCTACGCGAGCGTATTTGCGGTGGGAACCATTAGAAAACTAGAATGGACGCGAGCGCAAACCGTGCTCTCACGCCCGGCAGCATATCGTTACGGGGGTGAGTGCCACCGCCGCCCAGCTCAGCCACGTGTATCCGCTCGGCACGCGCGTCAACGAGCACGGCCGGCTCGAGGTCGGCGGTTGTGACGCTGTCGAGCTCGCCCGCGAGTTCGGCACGCCGGCCTACATCGTGGCCGAGGACGACCTGCGCGCGCGCGCGAGGTCGTTCGTCGAGGCGATGGCGTCGTGCCACTCCAACTTCGACATCCTGTTCGCCTCGAAGGCCTTCCCCTGCACGGCCGTCTATCGAGTGCTGGCCGACGAGGGGCTGTCCTGCGACGTCGCCTCGGGCGGTGAGCTGGCCCTGGCCCTGAAGGGCGGGTTCGAGGCCGGCCGGATCTATCTGCACGGGAACGCCAAGTCGGAGACCGAGCTGCGCGAGGCGCTCGCCGCCGGCGTCGGCCACATCGTCCTCGACTCATTCGACGAGCTTCAGCGACTGCAGCGGATCGCCGCCGAGCTGGACTGCCGGCAGGAGGTGCTGCTGCGCGTGACGCCCGATGTCAGCGGCGATACGCACGCCGCGATCTCCACCGGCCAGGCCGATTCGAAGTTCGGCTTCGGCATCGACGATGCCCGCCGCGCGATCGTCGCGGTCGGCGAGCAGCCGAACCTGGAACTGGTCGGGCTGCACTGCCACATCGGCTCGCAGTTGTTCGAGCTGGCGCCGTTCCGTCACGCCGTCGAGGCGATCGCCTCACTCGGCGACTTCCCGGTCTACAACCTCGGCGGCGGTCTCGCCGCAGCGTACACGGCCTCGCAGCACCCGCCGGCGGTGGCCGACTATGTCGACGCGGTCGTGACCGTGGCCCACGACCTGCTCGGGACCCAGAAGCGGCTGCTGCTGGAGCCCGGCCGCGCGCTGGTGGCCAACTCGACCGTCACGCTCTACACCGTGGAGACGGTCAAGCGCAACATCTCCACCTGGGTCGCCGTGGACGGGGGCATGTCGGACAACCTGCGGCCGATGTTATACGGATCCGTCTACGAGGCGCTGATCGCCGACCGCCCGCTGGCCCCGGCGACCGAGCGCTGTCACGTGGCCGGCAAGCATTGTGAGTCCGGCGACGTGATCGTGCGCGATATTCCGCTTCCGGCTCCCGTGCCCGGGGACGTCGTCGTGACGCCGGTGACCGGCGCCTATGGCCACGCCCTGGCCAACAACTACAACGGCGTGCCCCGGCCGCCGGTCATCTTCTGCCGTGCCGGCGACGCTCGCTTGGTCATGCGCCGGGAGACCTACGACGACCTGGCCGGCCGTGACACCTCCTAACCCGCCCGGACGGTTCCGGGTCGGTCTGCTCGGCAACGGGACCGTCGGCTCGGCGCTGGCGGCGCTGCTGCCCGAGCATGCCGACCGGATCGAGGTCCGCACCGGCCTGCGTCCCGAGCTCACGGGCATCCTGACCCGCAGCAGCGGCGACTTCGACGACCTGCTCGAGCGCTCGGACCTGATCGTCGAGCTGATCGGCGGCATCGAGCCCGCGCGCGAGTACGTGCTGCGCGCGATGCGAGCGGGCCGTCACGTGGTCACCGCCAACAAGCAGCTCCTCTCCCAACACGGGGAGGAGCTGTGGGACACAGCGCGCGAGCTCGGCGTGCAGCTCCGCTTCGAGGGCGCCGTGGCCGGCGTCGTGCCGGTGATCCGCGTGCTCCAGGAGTCGCTCGCGGGGGCCACGATCGACCGCGTGCACGGGATCGTCAACGGCACCACCAACTTCATCCTCACCGAGATGGCCCGGACCGGCGCGACCTTCTCCGAGGCGCTGGCCGAGGCCCAGCGCCTGGGCTTCGCCGAGGCCGACCCCGCCGAGGACGTCGACGGGCGCGACGCGGCGGCCAAGATGGCGATCCTCGCCCGGCTGGCGTTCGACACCCCGGTGCGTCTCGATCAGGTCCGCTACGAGGGCATCGAGCACATCAAGCCCGACGACCTCGAGTACGCCCGCGAGCTCGGCCTGGGGCTGAAGCTGATCGGAACGGCCGAGCGGATCGGGGGCGGGCTGTCGGTGCGGGTGCACCCTGCCTTCCTCTATCCCGGCCATCCCCTGGCCTCGGTGAGCGGGCCCTTCAACGCCGTCACCGTCGAGTCGGAGGCGATCACCGAGATCACCATGTCCGGCCCGGGAGCAGGCGGGCCGCAGACCGCCAGCGCGGTGCTGGGCGACGTGATCAGCGCCATGATCCCGCCTGCCTCCACGCCGGAGACGACGCAGGCCCTGAAGTTGGTCCAGGACGTCGTCTCGGCCTTCTACCTGCACCTCGAAGTCGCCGATGAGCCCGGCGTGCTGGCCCAGGTGGCGCAGCTGCTGGCGGAGCAGGGCGTGTCGGTCAAGTCGGTCGTGCAGAAGGGGATGCGAGACCAGGCGCGGCTGGTGATGGTCGTGCACCCGGTGCTCGAATCCCGTTTTTCCGGCGCGATGAAGCTGATCGCCGATCTCGCCGTTCTCCGTGCGCCGCCTCGAGCGATTCGCGTGCTCGAGGAGGAGTTCGGATAGTCGTGGCGCCCCTGGCCACCAGCGTCCTGACTTCGGTCAATCGTCGTCCGCGCGCGCCCGATCGAGCGCAAACGGACGTAGTCCTGCCACAGCGCCTCGCGCTCGCCGTCGCTCAGCCTGCGCGCCGGCAGGTCCCGCGTGGGAAGTAGCTCTCAGACACCGCAGACATCTCCGACAGCCGTCGCCAGAGGGTACCGCTCGAGCAGGGCTCAGGGATCACACACGGGCCGCTCTGGCATGCTGCCCCCGATGCCCGGATTGATCGAGCGCTACCGCGACCATCTGCCGTTCGAGCCCGGGGACCCCGTCGTGTCCCTCGGCGAGGGGTCGACGCCGCTGGTCTATGCCCCACGGCTGTCCGACCGCGTGGGAGCCGACGTGTGGCTGAAGATCGAGGGCACCAACCCGACCGGCTCGTTCAAGGACCGCGGCATGACCTGTGCGGTGTCGGCCGCCGTCCGCGAGGGGGCCGAGGCCGTCGTCTGCGCCTCGACGGGCAACACGGCGGCGAGCGCCGCGGCCTACGCCGCGCGGGCCGGGCTGCGCGGCGCCGTGATCGTCCCCGAGGGCAAGATCGCGACCGGCAAGCTCGCCCAGGCGCTGATGCATGGGGCCCGCGTGATCGCGCTGCGCGGCAACTTCGACGAGGCGCTCAAGCTTGTCCGCGCGCTGGCCGCCCGCCACCCCGTATCGCTGGTCAACTCGGTCAACGAGTTCCGGATCCAGGGGCAGAAGACAGCGGCCTTCGAGCTCGTCGAGCAGCTCGGCGGCGAGCTCGACGCGCTGTGCATCCCGGTCGGCAACGCGGGCAACATCACCGCCTATTGGAGGGGCTTCAACGAGGCCGGCCACCGGCCGCGGATGCTCGGCTTCCAGGCCGCCGGGGCGGCGCCGCTCGTGCTCGGCGCGCCGGTGGCGAATCCCGAGACGGTCGCCAGCGCGATCCGGATCGGGAATCCGGCCCGGTGGGAGGAGGCGATGGATGCGATGACGTCATCCGGGGGCGCGGTGAACGCGGTCTCCGACGATCAGATCCTCGACGCCTATCGCTTCCTCGCCGCCAGCGAGGGAGTCTTCTGCGAGCCCGCATCGGCGGCGAGCGTGGCGGGTCTGCTCAGTCATGGGTCGCGCGGGGCGGCACGCGTCGTGTGCGTGCTCACCGGACACGGCCTCAAGGATCCGCAGACGGCGCTCGACCATGCCGGCGCCGTGGTTCCCTGCGACCCCGAGCTGGGAGCGATCGAGCGGGCAGTGCTGCGATGACCCTCGGTCGGCGCCGCCTGGTGCGCGTCCCAGCGTCCTCGGCGAACCTGGGCCCGGGCTTCGACGTGATGGCCGCCGCGCTCGGGCTCCACCTCGAGGTTGAGGTGCGCGAGACCGGCACGTTCGGCGTCGAGACCGAGCTGCCGGTTCCGCGGGATCGCAGCAACCTGGTCGTGCAGGCGTTCGAGCGCCTGCACCCCGCAGATTCCTTCCACTTCCGGATTGCCTCGAAGGTCCCGCTCTGCGGCGGCCTCGGATCGAGCGCGGCGGCGGTGCTGGCCGGGCTGATGGCGGCGGACCACATGTTCGAGCTCGACG
>JADGPN010000657.1 GCA_017882465.1 Solirubrobacteraceae bacterium | reverse complement strand
CCGGCCGCCCAGCCCCAAACAATCGGCATCCCACCAACGGCCACCACCGCGAGGCGCCCACCGAGCGCCCCACGGCGCACCCCACCCCCCGCAGAACGCCGATCTACACCAGCCTCCTAGACTAGGGGTGCGTTCTGCCGTGAGGATGCTCACTTGGATGCGTTGGTCGTCTGGCGTGGCGGCTGTGTTGGCGCGACTGATGTCGTCGCTGGGGAAGAGCTGGAGCAATGCCAGGGCGGTGTGTTCGAGGCCGGAGCACGCCGGGTGCGGTTCGACGGCCATTACGGTTCGCCGGAGCACCGCCGGCAGCGCTATCGGTGCGTCCCGGTCAACGGCGATCGCCCGCACCGGTTCACGGAGGTTCTGCCGCGCGAGGAGTCCTGGACGGACGCCTGCGAGTCTTGCGAGCGCGACGTCGGCTCTCGCGAGGGTCCGCACGCGGCGCGGCGCTACCAGTTCGTTGCGCTTGGCATCGCCGAGGTGTTGAAGATGGTCGGGTCCGGCTCGACCTACTGTCAGGCGGCGCTGGTGGCGCGCGAGCGCGCCCGGCGGATGCGCACCGATCCCGCCAGCGGTGAGGTGCGCTTCACGCGCCATGGGTCGCTGGTGATGGACTGACTGGGTGGAGGTGTTCGCGCCGGTCGTGTTCGAGCCCTACCGGCCGCGCGAGTGGCCGGCGAGCAGGTCGCTGTTGCTCGACGACCTGCCGTTCAGCGTGCGTTTCGCGGACGGCGGCCCACCGCGGATCGTGTTTCGCGTTTTCTGCGCGATGGGCTCCGAGAACGGCCGGGCGAAGATCTGGCGAATGGAGGCGTTCCCGTCCAAGTCCCAGGCCGACTGGGAGGCGTTCGGTCACCGTCTCGAGGGTGCGCCCGAGCGCGTGGTGTGCGACAACGACAGCGGCCTCACCCGCGCGGTGCGCGCCCGTTTCCCGCACGCTGAGTTGTACCTGTGCGAGTGGCATCTGCGCCACGCGCTCGAGCGGCTGATGAAGAACATCCGCGCCCAGCAGCCCCAGCACAAGGAGACGATCGACGAGCTGCTGCCGCAGGTCGCGACCGCGTTCACTGGCCCGTCGTTCTGGGCGCCGTTCCTCGAGCGCGCGCATGCCGCCGGCATCGCGCGCGTGAGCGACTGGCTGAACAGCACCGGACGGATCGTCGAGGATCAGTTCGGTCGGCGTGGGCCGCGCTCGACGCGAGGCGCCGACACGCCGTTGAGCGCCTCGCCGATGGACGCCTTCATCAACCCAGTGCGCGACTCGATCCGCCCCCGCGCCTACGGGCTGAAGAACCGCGAGCGCACCAACCGGATGCTGATGCTCATGCAGCTGCACGCCAACCGCCGGGACGACGAGCGCGCCTACGTCAGGCACATCCGCGACCAGCTTGAGTCCAACCAAGGCCGCCCCCGTGTCACTCGCCGCGCGATCGTCGACGTCGACCGCGTCGCGTCGCTGCGCTGACCGCCATCCCTACCTGGCCGCCGGCCCGCCCAGCGCGCCGCCAGAAGCAGACGAACGCATCCAAGTGGACATTCCGGCCCTCAGAACGCACCCCTAGAAGCGTTTAGGGGGCGCGACCTAGCTCAGCGTGCCAAAGCAGCGGAGGAAGGTCGTCGATAGCGACGACCATTCCGACATGATTGACCGGACTGTTGGTCATGGCTCGAATCGCCAAGTCCGCGGCGGACCTGCCGCGAAACAGCCAGATATCGCCTGTCGAGGCCATCTCGATGGCCTCATCGAGCGCCACCGTCGAACCGTTCACCGAACTAACCTATGCGACCGGTGCGCGCGTCGTGGAAGATCATCGGCCTCGCCGGCCTCGCGGGTGTCGCCACGACGGGCGTCATCGTCGCGCGCAAGCGCCGCGTGCACCGCCACTACGACTCCGACGAGTTGCGTCAACGGCTGCACGAGCGGTTGGCCGAAGCCTCCAACAGCGGGCACAGCTCGCCAGAACCTCCCCCAGGTTCACGAGGTTCTCCGGGTCCAGCGCACGCATGACCGAGCGCGTTGCCGCCATTTCCGCGGCGGCTCTGGCCCGCTCGCCGCTGGCCGGACCACGACTCGGTGCTCGAGGACTGCGCGTGCTCGGACCGACTACCCCTCCCGTTCTTCTTGATCGACCCAGCTAGTGTGTGGAGGCTCCTTCGCGTCCGCCGCTGCGCGCGGCATAGGAATCGCCCAATCGCGCATTTGTCCGGCCGGGGGTTGCTGACGATCGCTTTCGCTCCGCCGCGCTTCGTATTGCACGAATGGGTCCTCCATCTCAGTGCAGTAGCCCTGGGAGTGTCCCGCGAGGAGCCCAGGGCATCGGTCGACTACCTCGGCTCCTACGCTGACATGCGGAGCTGGCTCCTGGATGACCGGGCGTGCCTGGACTACCTGGACTGGTTGCGCTGGCCGGAGAGCTTCCGGTGCCCGCTGTGCGCGGGTGAGCAGGCGTGGAAGCTGCCGGACGGTCGGTGGTCATGTGGACGGTGCGGTCGTCGCGTCTCACCGACGGCGGGCACCATCTTTCCATGGCACCCGAACGCCGTTGACGGTGTGGTTCGTGGCGGTGTGGCAGATGACGAGCCAGAAGTACGGGATCTCCGCTCTCGGGCTGAAGCGTGTACTCGGGATCGGCTCCGAGCAGACCGCGTGGGCGATGCTGCATCGCTACCGCACCGCGATGGTCCGCCCCGGCCGCGACCGGCTGGGCACGATCGTCGAGGTCGACGAGACGGTCCAAGCACGTCCGACCTGCCAGCCTCGCCGGCGAGCCCCTCGACCGCCCGTGGCGCCACCGGTCAAGCCCGCCAAACCGATAAATCCTCACCGACTGCACTGAGATGGAGGACCCATTTG
>JADGPN010000656.1 GCA_017882465.1 Solirubrobacteraceae bacterium | reverse complement strand
AGGCGCTGCTCGTCGAACTGCACCCTAACCGAATCAACGCTCGCCGGTCCGGCCGGTACGTCCGCTGCGCCGTGCACCACATGAGTGAACCTCCTGACAGGGCCCCGACTGCGCACACAGTCGGGTAAAAGCCCTGCTCAGGAGGGCATCTAAGCTTCAGGCCCGGACGGAACCGTGCACCTCATTCGGTGGATCCAGACTAAGCTAAGCTGACTCTCTCCCACGCCGGCTACCCGGTGTGTGCGCCGCCCAGCGTCGGGCGATGAGTCAGAGCTGGATCGAGGGCCGGCTACCAGGCGGCCACCGGCGGCCCCTTGGCGAATGCTTCGGCGACGGGCGCGTAGGTAATCTTTCCGTTCTTGACGTTGAGCCCCTGGGCGAAGCCGGGGTCCTCGGCGAGCGCGGCGTCCACGCCTACGCTGGCGAGCCGGCGGACGTAGGGCAGCGTCGCGTTGGTCAGCGCCCGCGTCGCCGTTACCGGAACCGCGCCCGGCATGTTCGCCACGCAGTAGTGGAGGATTCCGTCGACCTCGAACACGGGATCGGCGTGCGTCGTTGGGTGCGAGGTCTCAAAGCAGCCCCCCTGGTCGATGGCAACATCGACGATCACCGAACGAGGCTTCATCAGACCGAGCATCTCACGGGTGACCAGGTGCGGGGCGACGGCCCCGGGGACCAGCACGGCGCCGATGACCACGTCCGCTTCGCGGAGTTCCTGCTCGAGGATGATCGCGTCGGACATCAGGATCCGGGCTCTCGAGCCGAAGTACTGGTCGAGCTCGTGCAGGCGATCGAGCGAGCGCTCGAGGATCGTGACCTCCCCCTCGGTACCGAGGGCGATGCGTGTCGCGCCTGTTCCGACTACGCCACCGCCGATCACGACGATCCGGGCGGGGGCCACGCCGGTGACCCCCCCCATCAGCACTCCCGGGCCGCCCAGCGGGGCCTGCAGGAAGTAGGCGCCCGCCTGCGCCGCGAGGCGCCCGGCGATCTCGCTCATCGGCGCGAGCAGCGGCAGCCGCCCGTCCGCCGTCTCGACTGTCTCATACGCGATCGCTGTTGCCCCGGAGCTCAGGATCGCCTCCGTTTGCGGCCGGTCGGGCGCGAGATGGAAATAGGTGAACATCGTCAGGTCCGCGTGCATCAGCGGGTACTCCGGCTCGATCGGCTCCTTGACTTTGAGCAGCAGCTCGCTCTGCTGCCACACCTCCGCGGCCGCCGGAATGATCTGCGCCCCGACGACGGTGTATGCGTCGTCAGAAAAGCCCGACCCGATACCAGCTCCGGCCTCGACCAAGACGTCGGACCCGAGCGCGATCAGCTCCTGCGCCCCGGCCGGTGTGAGTGCCACCCGCCGTTCGGCCTGCTTGATCTCCTTCACGACACCGATGCGCATCCTGTCCTCCAATCAGTAGGTTTGCTCGAAACGGTCACGCGGGCGTCGCCGTGGGACCAGCCGTTGGCCCAGACACCTTGGGCGGCTTCGGCTCGTGTGCATGGGTGCCCTCCGCGGCGGGCACGGGGGTCAGCCGGACGTGGTGTCTGCGCGAGGCGAAGTATCCGATCACCATCACCAGCACCCAAATAGGGGTCACGTACAACGCGATCCTCGTGTCGTGGTCGAACGCCAGCAGGACCAGCACCATGGCGAGGAAGGCCAGCGCGAACCAGTTCCCGCCGGGCGTCAGCGGCATCCGGAATTCGCCCTCGGGCAGCCGGCCGGCGTTCACCGCTTTGCGGTAGTTCAGGTGCGAGAACATGACCATCCCCCACACGAACAGCCCACAAACGGTGGCGATGCTCGTGATGTAGGCAAACGCGCTGTGAGGTATGAAGTAGTTCAGCACGACCCCGCCCAGCATCGCTACGAATGAGACCATCATCCCCGCTGCGGGAACCTTGTGGCGACTGACCTGGCGCAGGGCCGCGGGCGCCTGCTTGAAGCCTGCGAGCGTGTACAGCATGCGGCCTGTGCTGAAGATGCCGCTGTTACACGACGACAGCGCGGCGGTCAGAACAACAAAGTTGATGATCCCGGCGGCGGTCGGAATGCCGACCCGGGAGAACACCACCACGAACGGGCTCTGGCTGGGATTCAAGTGGTTCCAGGCGACGAGCGACATGATGATCGTGAGGGCGCCGATGTAGAAGATCAGGATCCGCCAGATGACCTTGTTGATCGCCGACGGGATCGTCTTCTCAGGATTCTGGGCTTCGCCCGCCGTCACCCCTATCAGCTCGACCCCCAAGAACGCGAACATCACGATCTGCAAAGCCAGGAACGGCCCCTTGAAACCCTTCGGGAAGAACCCACCCTTCGACCACAGGTTCGAGAAGCTCGCGGTATGACTGAGGTCGCTGATGCCTAGCACGATGATCGCCAAGCCGAGCAGGATCATGCCGATGATCGTGACCACCTTGATGATCGCGAACCAGAACTCGAACTCGCCGAACAGGCCGACCGCGATCAGGTTAACCCCCAAGAGCACCACCAAGGCGACCAGCGCCGGGACCCACTGCGGCAGCCCGGGCAACCAGTACTGCACGTAGATCCCGGCCGCGGTGATCTCCGCCATCGCGATCACCACCCACATCAACCAGTACGTCCAAGCGGTCACGAACCCCGCCCACGGACCGACGAACTCATCGGCATAAGTGGCGAACGAGCCCGAGACCGGCCGGTAGAGCATCAGCTCACCAAGCGCTCGCATGATCAGGAAGATCACGACACCGGCGACCGCATACGCCAACAGCAGCGACGGACCGGCCTGTTGGATCGCCTTCGCCGACCCGAGGAACAGACCCACGCCGATCGCGCCGCCGATCGCGATCATCTGGATGTGACGCTCCTTCAG
>JADGPN010000655.1 GCA_017882465.1 Solirubrobacteraceae bacterium | reverse complement strand
GTGGCGAAGGGATCACGCCAATCAGTGGCGGCGCACGAGTGCTCGCCGTCGGAAGCGATCGTGCGGCGGCGGCTGCTGGGACGGCTCCTTCTGGGCGAATGCAGGAGCGGCCAAGGTCCCGCCGACCGTTAGCTGGCCGACCGCGGACTTGACCATCAGCAAGCGCTGATCGGTCTCGCGTAATGTCACGCCAGCGCTTGCTCCACCGCGTCGCGTCAGCTAGCGCCGGGACGCGGCCGCTCTCGCAATCGTCGCTGAGTGGCGGTCTCGTGACCACCGGCTCGCAGACCGCCCCTATTGCTCAAAAGCGCAACTCTGGGGTTTCACGACTGCTTTTCGACGAAGCGGAATCTTGCCAGCTGACCGGCCGGTTGCGGCCGGCTGCTCCTTCGCCACGCATGCGAGCGTCTCGCAGGTCGACGCATCGCTCTGGCCCCGAGATGCCTGGGCCTCCTCGGAGCAGACCTGTGTTTGCGGAGAATTACGCACCGATCAGCGGCAAGGCTACGGGGTCGTTGTGCCGGCGCCGAGCCGATCTCTCGTGTATGGCCTGTTCACGTTCGCCGCCGCGGGGAGCGTCGGTGCTCGCCTGTCCCCTAGGCCTAGGCGAGGCTCGCCTAGGCCTAGGGGAGGCTCGCAGATGAGCGCGATCGCGCATATGCGGATTTGGAACGCCGGAGCGCGTTTGAGGATGAGGTCTGCTGGAGCTAGCCGATGGGCGCCGATGGCTGCGGCGATGGGGGCGCTGCTGGTCGTGTACGCCGGTTGGCAGCTGTTTCGTTGGCCGGCAGGGCATCGCGAGCTGTTCGGCGATGTGGCGTTCTATCCCGTCGATCTCGCCGCGATCGGTGCGGCGTGGGTCGCTTCGCGGTGTTGCGTTGAGAAGCCTAGGCTGCGATGGGGTTGGCGCCTGGTGGCGATCGCGTTTGCGTGCTACTTCGCCGGCGACGTGATCTGGACCGTGTATGAGGTCGTGGGCAGCAAGCCCTATCCGTCGGCCGCCGACGTCCTGTACCTGCTTTTCTATCCGGTGATGCTCGGCGGGCTGTTGTGCTTTGCGGAGGGCCGCCGGGGGATCACGGAGCGAGTGCGCCTCACGTTGGATCTCGCGGTGGTGGCGATCGCCGGCACCGCGGTCGTGACGTTCGTGGTGCTGGGGCCGACAATCGTGCAGAGCGGCCCCGATCCACTGGAGACGGCGATCTCGATCGCGTATCCCGTCGGTGACGTCGTGTTGCTGGTCGGTCTGAGCTCGGTGCTGCTGCGGCGAAGCGCAGGCTCCAGCGCACGCGCGTTGCAGTTCATTGCGGTTGGTTTGCTGTTGTTCGTTGCTGGAGACCTCGCCTACGGGTACATCACGCTGCACTCCACCTACCATGGCGGCGATCCGGTCGACTCGCTGTGGATGGTCTCAGTGGCGCTGTTCGCGATCGCCGGCGCGGCTCAGGGTTCCCCCGAACGAGCGGTAGGCGACGGGGAGGAAGGCTACGTGCAGCGGGCCAGCTGGGCGCCGGTGATCGCGGTCGCGGTCGGCTTTGGGCTGCTGCTGTTCAGCGAGCGGAATCTCCCGCTGCTGCCCGACGAGAGCCTCGTGATCGCGTCGGTGCTGTTGGCCGGGCTGGTGTGCGCCCGCCAATTCCTCGCCCAGCGGGACCTGGTGCGCACGCAGGGACGGCTCAGCTATCAGTCGCTGCACGATGCGCTCACGGGCCTGCCGAACCGAGCGCTGGTGATCGACCGCGCAGAGCAGATGTTGGCGCGGTCACGCCGCGGCCGCACGCCAATGGCTGCGCTGTATGTGGACATCGACGGTTTCAAGCACGTCAACGACAGCCTCGGTCACGCCGCCGGCGATGAGCTTCTGCGGGTCGTCGCTGCGCGCCTGTCGGGAGTGATCCGCGAGGCAGACACGGTGGGCCGCCTCGGTGGTGACGAGTTCGTGGTGCTGCTGGAGAACTCGACGCTGGATGCTTCCCCCGAGCTCGTCGCGGAGCGCATCTGCGAGGTTCTAGCCCAGCCAGTCGACCTGGCGGGAACCGAGGGACACGGCCTGTCCGTTAGCTCGAGCATCGGGATCGCGCTCGGGCAGCGAGACTCGGCCGATGAGCTCCTCAGAGACGCCGACTTCGCGCTCTACGAGGCCAAAGATGCTGGCAAGAACCGCTGGGTGGTGTTCGAGTCCAGGATGCAAACCGCCGCGCAGGACCGGCTCGGGCTCGAAATGGACCTAAAGGAAGCGCTCGATGCTGACCAGTTCTTCCTCCTCTACCAACCCACGTTCAACTTGCAGACCGAGGAGCTGACCGGTATCGAAGCGCTGATCCGCTGGCGCCACCCAGCCCGAGGGATCATCCAGCCCGACGCGTTCATTCCGCTCGCAGAGGCGACCGGGCTGATCGTGCCGATCGGACGTTGGGTGCTGCGCACGGCGTGTCAGCAGGCAGCGACGTGGCACCGCCACGGCCGTCCGCTGGGGATGGCGGTAAATCTGTCCGGCCGCCAGCTCGACGACGACCGCTTCGTGAACGACGTCGCCGAAGCGCTCGAGTTCACAAGTCTCGACCCAGGCTCGCTCACGCTCGAGATCACCGAGACGACACTGATGCGCGACGCCGACGCCGCTACGCAAAGGCTGAGAGAACTCAAAGCACTGGGCGTGCGGATCGCGATCGACGACTTCGGCACCGGCTACAGCTCCTTGGCTTACCTGCGCCAGTTCCCGGTAGATGCGTTGAAGATCGATCGCTCCTTCATCTCCGGCATCGCCGCATCGCGCGAGTCCAAAGCGCTCATACACACGCTCGTACAGCTCGGCAAGATCCTCGGCCTCGAGACACTCGGCGAGGGGATCGAGGACCA
>JADGPN010000654.1 GCA_017882465.1 Solirubrobacteraceae bacterium | reverse complement strand
CGCGCGGGCGGCCCGGCACGACGTTCGTCGATGGCCTCGCGCCCCTGCAGTCGCTGACGCTCCACGATCCACTTCAGAACTTCTTCCGGTTCGGTCCCGACAGTGCACAGTTGACCGCGGGTCTGGGCGCATATGCCTACCGGACACTCGGCTGGAGGACAGCCGTCACCGTCGGACAGGACGCAGGAGCGTTCGGGGGAGGGCTCGAGTACGGGCAGGTTGCGGGGTTCGTGGCCGAGTTCTGCGCGCTCGGCGGCAAGATCGTGAAGCGGGTCTGGTCGGCTCCGCGGGAGGTCTCCGCGTACGCCGCGGGCAACCGGGCCGATGGCTTCTTCGTCGTGGACCCTGGGAACTTCGAGACCGAGTTCGGCGCGCTGCATGGCAGTCCCGCGAAGCGGATCCTCGGCGGCATCTTGTGGTCACCTCCGATCGCCAGCCCTGAGCTCCAACAACGCGTCGTCGGCGTCGTCACCGCCACGTCGATTTTCGATTCGTCGCGACCCGCGTGGTTCCACTACCTGGCGGCGATGGGAAAGGCGTTTCCAGACCTCGACGCCCACACCGTCTTCCCGGTCGTGTACTACGACGCGATGGCAGCGGTCCTGCAAGCGCTCGAGCAGGTGCACGGCGACCTTTCCGGCGGCGAGCAACAGTTCCAGACCGCGCTCGCCAAAGTCAGGCTGGAGAGCCCGATCGGCCCGATCCACCTCGACCAAAACCGTCAGGCAGTCGCGCCGATCTACCTCCGCCAATACCAGAGAAACGCGATCGGCGAGGTCAGCTACCGCACGATCCGTGTCGTGCCGAACGTCGATCAGAGCTTCGGCGGCTACTTCCACACCAACGGTCCGCTGCCGAGCGAGACGTACCCGCCGTGCAGGCGTGGCGATCCCCCGCCTTGGGCTCGTTCAGGGTGAGCGCGGCTTCAGCGACCAGGTGAAGCGGGTCAGGCTTGCGCGTGGCGCGAGACCGCCCGGACGCAGCCCACGCCGGACCAGCAGCACGGGGGTCGTGGCGAGCTGCGCGAGCGCTGCGCGCGCCTGGCCGAGCCCCTCGTTCTGCCAGCGCTCTGACAGCCCGACGATCACCAGCGACGCGTGGGCTGACGCTTGCACCAGCTCGTCCGGGCCGGGGGCAAGGAGTAGCGGTTCTGCGGCGATGCCGTGCGCGTGCTGGACGGCGAGTGAGGCGCTCGCGAGCAGCCGGCTTGAGTCGCGTCCTTTGACCGTTGGTCCGGCGAGCCGTAGCGGCACCTGCCACGCGCCGGCGAGCCACGCGCCGAGCTCGATCGCGGTCCAGTCATGCTCGACGCCGACGAACGGCACCAGCAGCGGCCCGGGCGCCGGCTCCTCGCCGACGAGCGCGGCGACGTCGCACGGAGCGGCCGCCAAGATCGCTTGATGGACGGGGCTCTCGAGCAGCTCTGGCGGCGCGTCGATCAGCATCAGGTCGCAGTCAAGCTCGCCCGCCATCCGGACCGCATCGCCGCCCGGGCTGCTGGACGTGAACGCGGCTGCGCGCGCGGCGATCCCAGCGGCCAGCAGCAGCTCGCGCCGCTCGTGCAAGGCGGCGCTCTCGACTGCCAGGTCGACGGGCTCGTCGATCAGCCTGGCGAGCACCAGCTCCCTTCCCGCTCGCCGCGCGAGCGGCGCCGCGACCGCCAGCAGCGGCCCAAGCGCCGACCCGTCGTTGAGCGCGAGGACCAACAGCGCGCGCTCCGGCGCCGCCGCCGCCGCGAGCTCGAGCGCGGCGTCTTGGCGAAGGATCGCCTGCTCGAGCTCGCGCAGCGGCGGGCTCGGCTCGATCCCGAGTTGCTCGACCAGCGCTCGCCTGGTGCTCTGGTAGACGGCGAGCGCGTCAGCTTGGCGGCCACAGCGATACAGCGCCAGCATCAGCTGGGCCCGCAAACGCTCGCGCAACGGATGGTCTGCGACGAACGTCTCCAACTCGGCGACCAGGTCAGCGTGGCGGCCGAGCACGAGATCAGCGTCGACACGCTTCTCAAGCGCCGCTACGCGAAGCTCCCCCAGCCGCCGGATCGCCGGCTGCGCGAAGGACTCGTAGGAGAGATCAGCAAGCGGGGGTCCGCGCCACAGAGCCAGCGCCTCGCGTAGCTTCGCGGCCGCGAGCGCCGGCTCGGCCGCGTCCGCCTCGCCGACTAGGCGCTCGAAGCGGTGAAGGTCAAGCTGCTCTGGCTCGAGCCGCAGGACATACCCCGGCGCGCGGGTGTCAATCGCATCGCCCGCTGCACCGAGCGCCTTTCGCAGCTGCGATATGCGCACCTGCAGCGCTGTGCGCCCCGACTCTGGCGACTGCCCGCCCCACAACTCGTCGATCAGCCGGTCCGAGGACACGGTCTCGTTCGCGCTCAACAGCAGGATCGCTAACAAACCGCGCTGCTTCGCACCCGCAAGCGGGATCACAGCGTCGCCGTCGGCGACCTCGAGCGGGCCGAGGATCCGAAACTGCATCTCGTTAGCAGGCCGTTAGCGCCCTGAAAGCCAACGCGCTCATTCTCTCTCGCACACCGACCGCCGTGACACCGACACACAAACCCATCTTTCCCAGTAGGGAGGCTCACAAATGCCAAGCTCTGTTGACAGCGCCCTGAACAAACTTCAACGCCCTGTGCGCACCCTGAGGCGCGAGGATAAGCACGTCTTCATGCTCGACGCGTCCCGCCGCCATCTCCTCGGCGCCGCCAAGGTGCAACGACGACGAGGGCCTGACGTCTCGCGCCGAGCGTACCGCACGATGCCCGCGCGGCGCGCGTAGGGGGAACGGGGATGTCATCGAGCAGGGATGTCGATTGGGTCGTGATCGGCTCGGGCTTCGGCGGTAGCGTCGCGGCGCTGCGGTT
>JADGPN010000653.1 GCA_017882465.1 Solirubrobacteraceae bacterium | reverse complement strand
CGCTACGGGCTCATCCCGGTATCGACCCAACGCTCATACGCCTCGAGCCACTCCGCCGGCCACCGTCCGTCGCACGGCATCGTGCCGGCGCGCAGACGGTTCCGGATCGCCTCGGCGTTGGCCCGCACGTCGTCATAGGACCAGAGGTCGAAGGCGAACTGCATCGAGCGGCGGTCGCGAGGCCGGAACAGCGACTTGACGTGACCATCGAACGTCACCGGCTCGCCCGGCCCGGGAAGCAGGACCTGCTGCTCGGGCTCCTCGGCTTGTGGGGCCAGCGCCGAGACCCGGCTGCCGGGTGGGCCGGCGGCGGTGTTCCACTCCCAGTGGGGCATGGGCATGTGCGCCGGCGGGTGCGACTCCGTCTGGGAGTTCTCGACCGCGAGCCGCGAGCCCCACTCGATGTAGGACTGAAACGCGGAGCGGAACTCGGCATCGTTGGGCAGGCCGGCGTCACGGGCGGACTCGAGCAGCGCCGCCGCCCAGCGGGTACGGTGCTCCTCGGAGATCTGCCTGCCCAGGTGCTGGGAGATCATCCGCTCGTATCCGCCGTACTGCCCGCTGTAGTACGTCGGGCCTCCGAACACCTCCGCCAGCCACTTCGCGACGCGCTGCGGATGATCCGCGGCCATGTTCCCGAACAGCTTCGCCAGCAGCGGATCCTGAGGCACGTACTTCTCATAGAACAACCGCGTCATGCGCGTCAGGGCCGGCAGTCCACCCGCCCACTCGAACACGGTTGGGGTGGCATCGGGATCGAGGACCGGATCGTGAAAGTCGACATACCAGTGCATGCCGCTGCAGAACGGCTTGTTCTGCGACTGCCCGCAGCGGCACAGCGCATAGTGCTCGCGGGATGACCCCTCGGCCCGTGGCGCGTCACGGAGGTCCGCGTCGCGCAGCGGCAGGGAACCGGTGACCCGATAGGGACCGTCCTTGGAAACCTCGATCGCCGGCTCCCGCTGGTCGTGCCAATCGACCGCCTCGCGTGCCTCGACGCCGTCGATGCCGTAGCTGAGCGCACCCGAGGGACAGTCACGCACCGCACGGATGATCTCGTCCATGCGCCCCGCGCTGGGCGCCACGAACGGCTCCTGATCGGTCCGGAAGGCCGTCGCCAGGCGGTCGGTGCAGAAGCCCGAGTGCTGGCAGATGCCGCGGTTGTCATAGACCGTGACCTGGAGGCCGACGTGCGTGTCGCGCCGGTCGGGCACTCGGTCGGGGCTCTTCTGATCGGAGAAGCCAACCCGCGCGTGGCTGCCGTCGCAATAGGGCTTGATCGCCGAGGCGCCGCATCGGCACAGTGCGAGCTGCGGCCGCACCGGCAGATCGCGGCCGAGCCAGTCGCGGAGCCGCTCGACGTTCGTGACCAGGTAGGGACCGTTCGCGGCGGTCCTGATGCCGCGCTCGAGCTCGGCTTGCAGCGCGCCGAGCTCCGCGAGCAGGGCGTCGCGCGCATCGGTCCCCTCGAGTGCGGCCGAGCCGCAGGCGAGATCCTGAAGCGCCGCCGTCGCCTCCACCAATCCGGCCTGCGCGTCGGGGACGGCACAGAGCGTGGTCGCACGCACGGCCAGCTCGGCCACGGTCGCGGGGCCGAGCCCTGGGGCTTGACCGGTTTCGGGTTCGCCGCTCACCAGGTCATCGAGCGGACGCAGCACCGAGTCGGCGAGCCGCTGGGCCGCTGCGGCCTGCCGCTCTCGATGCTCGTCATCCTGCTCGCCGGCGTCCCGAACCAGCTCCTCGCGCGCCGATCGTGCCGCCGCGCGCAGGGCGCGCAGCGCGTCCGGATCGACGCTCATCCACCGACGGCCTTCTCGAGCGCGACCTCGGCGATGCGCCGGTCTGCGGCCGCGGTCATCGCTCCGGCCACTCCGATTGCGCCGGCCACCTTCCCGTCGGCCACGACCGGAATGCCGCCCGCGATCAGGGCCAGGCCGGGGCGGGTGCCGAACGATGCGACCGCCGCCCCGTCGGATTCGATCGCGGCATAGAAGTCGTCGGGGGGCATCCCGATCGCCGCTGCGGCGTAGGCCTTGTTGATCGCGGTCTGAACGCTCACCAGTGGCGCCCCGTCCATCCGCACCAGCTCCTTGAGCACGCCCGACTCGTCACGGCCACCACGGTCACCGGCACCGACATCGCCCCGGCCACCGCCGCGTCGACGATCAGCCGCGATGCTCGCACCGAGAGCGTCGGGCGCGTGGTGAGGTCGCTGAGCATCACGGCGAAGCATGCATCGAGGCCGGCGAGCGAAGCATGCATCGAGGCCGGCGAGAAGTCAAAGACCAGTAGCCCCCGCATCGGTAGGCTCGGCCTATGCAACGGCTCGACCTCAGGCTTGTCGAGTACTTCGTTGCGGTCGCCGAAGAGCTTCACTTCGGGCGCGCCGCCGAGCGGCTGCACATCGCCCAGCCGTCACTCAGCCGGCAGGTGCGACGTCTCGAGGACCGCCTCGGTGTGACGCTGCCAGAGCGCACGAGCCGGCGAGTCGAGCTCACCGCAGCCGGAGAGACGCTGCTGCGCGAGGGTCGGCGCACACTCGCGCAGGCCCGGCAGGCGGTCCAAGCCACCCGCGCGGCGGGCGCCGAGCGCTGGGACGGCCTGCGTCGTGAACACCGTCAACACCTACATGCTCACCGGTCGGGCCCTCGGCAAGGACGTCTCCTGCCTCGGCACCGCCAAGACGCCCGTGCCCTCCAGGTGACGAGGGCACATACGCGGACATCTCCATCGACGAGCACACGTTCTACGCAGCTAGCTGGGGTTCAACTTCGTGGCCAGGTCGTAGGGGTACACGAACATCGAGATTCTCCCCACGTGATAGACGGCCGTGACCGGACCGAGATCGGGCGTCGGCCCGCGCA
>JADGPN010000652.1 GCA_017882465.1 Solirubrobacteraceae bacterium | reverse complement strand
GGGCCCGCAACGGGCAGGTCCCACGAGCCCGAACGAAGCGACCAGCCACCGGGACCGACGCCTGACGCCCAGCTTCGCGCGCGTCTTCGCAGCGTCCGGTCAGAGGTGGTTGGTCCGGCCGAGGCAGTCGACAGCCGCGATCCAGCAGCGTCGTTTACCCGGCCGGGAAGCGCTCCCCGCCGTCGGCCGCTCCGCCGGTCTGCTCGGTAATTTCGCCTTCCGCGGAGCTCGAGAGCACGACTGGAAGTCTCAGACGCTCGTGCGCGACGCGTCCGAGCTGACTGGCTTCGAGCTCCTTTATGTGCATCAGCAACTCCAGCTCGATCTACCCGCGTGAGAAGGTGCCGCCGAGTCGGGACAGCCTGCAGGGGTAGATTCCGGGCGTGTCCGCCCGGACCGCCCGATGTTGACCTGGAGCGCCTCGCTCGATCGCCATGCGCTGGCAGCGGACGGGTACGACGTGGTCGAGTTCTCAGCGCTCAGACGAGAGATCGCCGCGAGCACCCGGCCGACCAGCCGCCGGCGCACGAGCCTGCAGAACCCCGCCGGCACATGGCTTGCCCGCGTCGACGCCGCCGCGGGCCTCGCGGTGACTGGCATCCGGCTGCGTGACCTCGCAGACGTTCAGACGCTGCACGGCTACGTCCTCGAGCCTGCGCTGCGCTGCGGAACGCCGGTGGCGATCGAGAGCCAGGAGCGTCTGACCCAGCTGACTTCCGCGGACTTCGTCGATCCACTGTTCGAGTACCCGTACACGCTTGAGCGCGCCCTCGACGCGGCGATGCGCCTGTTTCGCGGCACCGCGCCGGCCGGTCACGACCCGGCGCCGACGAGAGCGGTTCAGCCGGGATCGACGTCGGCGCTTGATCCCGAGCAGCGGCGCGCCGCTCACGCGCCCGACGGTGTCGTTCAGGTGATCGCGCCGGCCGGCAGCGGCAAGACCACCGTGCTGATCGAGCGCGTCCGCGAGCTCCTGCACCGCGGCGTGCCGGCGGGGCGGATCCTCTGCACGACCTTCAATCGGGACGCGCGCGTGGAGCTTCAGCAGCGGCTGCGGGGCGCAGGGGTGCAAGCGGTGACCGCGAGCACGTTTCACAGCCTCGGCTGGCGGCTGATGCGCGAGGAGCAGCTCGCCCGTCCGGGCGGTCCGCGCGAGCTGTCCTTCAACCAGTGGAGGCGGTTGTGCGCCGTCGCGCTGCGTGAGGAGGGCAGCTGGATCGATCCGGCCGACGCGCGCTCGGCGGTCGGCCAGATCAAGCTGGGGCTACTCGCCTCGCCGCGCGAGTTCCGCCGCCAGGCGGCCAAGCGCGAGGATGGACACGCGCTCGCGCGGATCTACGAGCTCTACGAGCGCCAGCTGTCCGAGCAGCAGATCCACGACTTCGACGATCTCGTACTGATCGCGGTCCGGGCCCTGCGCGAGGACGCCGAGCTGAGGCGGCGCTGGCAGAGCCGCTTCGAGCAGGTCCTGGTCGACGAGTACCAGGACATCGAGCCAGCTCAGGAGCTACTCGTGCGAATCCTCGCGGCACCGCACGACGGCTTCTTCTGCGTGGGCGATGAGGACCAGACCCTCTACGGCTGGCGGCGGGCCAGCGTACGACGAATCATCGACCTCGACCTCGCCTATCCGGGGTTGGATCGCATCTCCCTCGCGCACAACTACCGCTGTCCCGAGGATGTCGTGCAGGCGTCACGGCGGTTGATCGAGCACAACGTGGTGCGCTTTCCCAAGCCGATCCACGCCGCGCGAGCGCCCATGTCCGGCGACGAGCGACCACTGCAGCTGCGCGAGCACGTCGGTCAGCCACAGGCAGCTCAGGAGATCGCCGGCGTGCTGGCCGGCCGCCAGCGCGATCAGGTCGTGGTCCTGGCCCGCACGACCAACCTGCTGCGAACGGTCGCGCTGGCCTGCGCGGACGTCGAGGTGAAGATCAGCGCGCCAGAGCAGGTGTTCGAGCCACACGGAGCGCGCGGCGCGCTCGAGGCCTATCTGCGACTGTGCGGGGCGCCCGCCAACGCCGAGCCCGACGACGTTGCGACGGTCTGTCGCGCGCCGAGCCGCGGACTGCCGTTCGGCGCCGAGGAGCGGATCGCCAGATCGCTGAGAGACGGTCACGGTTTCACCGCGAGCCTCGCTGCGCTCCCGGCACAGGACTGGCAGCGCTCCCGACTCCAGGACGCCGGGGCGATCCTCGATGTGCTCGCCGCGACCACCGACGCACCGAACTTCATCCGCTACCTGCGCGGCCCAGGCGGCCTCGACGAGTACTACCGCGCCCACGAACAGACCTTCGGTGAGACCGAGCGGATCGATCTGGAGGTGCTTGAGCAGGCCCAACGCGAGGCAACCGGCAAGACCGTCGGCGAATACGCCGAGCTGCTGCAGGCGCGCAGCGACGCCCTGCGCGCGATCCGCGACGACGTGCACGGGATCGAGCTGACGACGATTCATCGCGCCAAGGGCCGCGAGTGGCCCGAAGTTCACCTGTTCGGCTGCGAAGAGCACCAGCTTCCACACCGGCGCGCGCTCGACGTCACTCCAGAGGAGCGCGCCGCCGGCGAAGGCCTTGAAGCCGAGCGCCGTCTCGCCTACGTCGCCTTCACGCGGGCCCGGGAGCGACTGGTCCTCCACACCGTCGAGACCGACCCCAGCCGCTTCCTGTCCGAGGCCGGGCTGGAGCCGTCCCGCCCCTACGGAGCGGACGGATCGGGCGGCCGGGACTCGGCTCGGGCCGGCGGAGGACCGGCCGGCCGCGGTGTGTCCGGCGGCCGCCGACCACCCCGCATTCCCAAGCAGGTCGGCAAGGGATCGGTGTTCCAGGTGCTGAACGAGGCATTCCGGGTCGGACTGGCGTATGCGCTCCGGA
>JADGPN010000651.1 GCA_017882465.1 Solirubrobacteraceae bacterium | reverse complement strand
TACGCCAGCACCGCGATCGCCGACGCCTCCAGCCGCGCGTCCCACTCGTGCAGCCGCCCAGCTCGGCCGCGGGCGTGTTTGACCGCGGCGAGGATCTCGACGCCCGCGGGCTCGCACGGCAGGTTGGCCGGGTGACGGAACGCGCGCCTGGAGGCCGCACGAGGCCCACGGCGTGTACGTGCAGGGATGATGACTGCCACCGCCAACGCCGCTGCACGCGGCGCTCGCGGCGACAGTCGCGAGAGGGCAGTCGACGGCCATCAGACGTCGGCCGACCACGGCTCGGTGGCGGGTTCCGTCCGACCGAGCGCTACAGTTCCCCGCAGGTTTGAGAAGCGGGTTTTGGGCGCGCCCCTGTGGCGCTATTCGGGACCGATCTCCTTTGCCAACGACCGAGTTGCTGCTCGGTCGTCGGTCGTTAAAGGGGACCGCTGGGCACAGCTCATGCGCTACGGCAGAGGCACCCTCCTGGGCGATGCCGCAACGCGGCGATCCAGCCCAAGCTGGCGCGCCGTGTAGGAGCGGATGAGCATGACCCGCATCGTGAGCAGGCGGGCGGATGGATCAGGGCCGAAAACGGGGTACCTAGACTCGCGACCCCGTACCTAGACTCGCGCTCACCCCGTACCTAGACTCGCAACCCCGTACCTAGACTCGCGCTTTGCGGGCCACCAGGCGTCCGATGCGGCGCGTAGCTTGCCGGTCTGAATGGCGCCACTTCCTGTACGCCGGACGGGGATGATCGAGAGCAACCTAGCGTTGTTCCCTGGCTGGCAGTTGGGCGCTCAGGCGCAGCAGAAGCGGATCGCCCGGCGGGATCTGCTTGGCGCCATCGCCCGGGCTGAGCGAGCGCCGCTTGGGGAACTGGAGCTCGACGCGCTGACGTGGCTCACGCAGGAGTGGTTCGAGCAGGGCAGCCCGGCGAACGGAGTGGTTCATTTCACGTGGTATCGCCTCGGCCAAGACCTCTATGGCCACGACGGTGGGCGGCAGCGAGCGTTGATGCAGGAGGCCATCGACAACCTCGCGGCGGCGCTGATCACACTTCGCTGCATTGACGTGCTGACTGGTACTCGGAGCACGACGCTGCGATCAAAGGTCCACATCCTCGAGGCTGTCGTCGACCACGAAGACGTGCTGTTGATCCGGGACGGCGACCTCGAGCCAGCGAAGGTCGGGGGGCTGCGCACCGACACCGTGAAGGTGAAGCTGGCGGACTGGCTCGTGGCGCAGCTGCTCGACGGCCTGATCGTGCTTGATTGGCAGACTCAGCGCCAGCTTGGCGGGGCGGCTAAGCGTCTGTGGTACTACCTGGCCGCGCGCGCCCCGGACTTCCAGCCGAGCGGGATTGATAACGACGAGCGCCTGGCGCTGGAGCTTGACGCCGACTTCTACGCGTCGCTGAACCTTCAGGCAGCACGGGATCGCGACAACCGCGCCGCATTGGCGCGCGCCGGCACCAGGATCGTGGCCGCCGACCGCGCATACCGCGCGATCACCGTCGCCCGTCAGCCGTCCGGAAGTGGATACGAGCTGCGCGTTAGCCGCGCGATCGACGACGCGCCGCGGTGCAGACCGCTCCGCGAGATCGACACAGACGAGCCGGCGATCGCGAGCTGAGGTTCCCGGCGGGAGAGCGTTCAGGCGGCGCGACGAGCGCGCCGGCGGGCGCTGTCGTACCGCTGCTGCGTGCTTTCGACGAGCTCGACGAGCTCGTTGTCTCCGCGCTGGAGCAGCTCGAGGAGCGCGGCGGCGACGGTCATACCTTTCGCGACACCGAGTTGGCGGGAGCGTTCGTGAAGCGCGTGCAGCACTTCGGCGGGTAGTCGGAGGGTGGTCACGTCAGTCGCGCCCGTCCACTCCTCCTCGGCTGGCGTTTCCGGGCTGGGGGACTGACGCGCGGGCGCCGGCGCCGGCGCCGGGCGAGGTGTCGCGCGACGCCGTGGCGCCGGTGTCTCTGTGGGTTCCTTCGCGGCGGTCGCGGGCGCTGCGGGCTCCGGCGGCACGGGTGCGACTGCGCGCAGTGGGTCGTCGGGTGTGAGCGTTGGGAGCTTGCTCATCGGGCTGGTGCGGCGGCGAGGAGCTGCTGGGCGAGGTCGTGGTAGGCGATGGCGGGTCCGCTGTCTGGAGCGATCGCGTGAACGCTGCGGCGGAAGATGCTGGCGTGCTTGACGGCGACGCGAGCCGGGATCCGCGCGGAGATCGGTAGATCGAGGGCGGCGATCGCGTCCTCGACGACTGTTGTCATCCGCAGCCGACCATCCCAGCGGGTCACGATCACGCAGAGCTCGGGGGCATCCCGGCCGGCGCGCAGCGGCGCGAGCTTTGAGATCGTGGCGCGGAGCTCGGCGAGCCCTTGTACTCCGCCTTCGTCGTCGGCGGCGACGGGCGCGACGACGACGTCGGCCGGCACGAGCGCGTTGACCGTGAGCATCCCGAGGTTGGGAGGCGTATCGATGACGATCAGCTCGTAGTCGTCCTGGAGGTCAGCGAGTGCCTGGCCGAGCCGCGTTTCGCGTGCGACCTCCCCCACGAGCGCCATCTCGATTCCCCGAAGATCGCGTGACCCTGGCAGTACGTCGAAGCCTTCGTCATGTGCGATGCGGATGTTGGCGGCTTCGATTCGGCCCGCGAGGACGTCCGCAGTGCTGAATGGCGCCTGGTCTGTGTTCACCTGGACGCCGAGCTGGCGGGTCAGTGCCCATTGCGGGTCGACGTCGACGGCGAGCACACGCCGGCCCATGTGCGCCGCGGCGGCTGCGAGGTCTTTGGCGGTGGTGGTCTTCCCCACTCCGCCTTTCTCTTGAGCGACGGTGACGATCACATATTCCTCGTTCGGTAGGTCGGCAATATCTCCTGCTTGCCAGCCCG
>JADGPN010000650.1 GCA_017882465.1 Solirubrobacteraceae bacterium | reverse complement strand
GTCGGCGAGGAACGCGACCCATTCGGTCGCGGTCTTGAAGATCACGCGCTGCCCGGCGAGACACGCACGGATCCCGAGCGCGATCGAGATGTGTGTCTTGCCGGTGCCTGGTGGGCCGAGCAGGATCACGTTCTGTTTGGCGTGCAGGAAGTCGAGCTGACCGAGGTGCTCGATCACCTGCTTCTTGACGCTGCGCTGAAAGGTGAAGTCGAACTCCTCCAGCGTCTTGTGGGCGGGGAACCGGGCGGCGCGGATCCGCAACCGGCCGCCGGAGGACTCCCTGGATGACAGCTCGGTGGACAAGAGCGCCTCGGCGAAGCGCTCATAGCTCCACTCCTCCTCACGGGCGCGCTCGGCGAGGTTGGGCAACGCCCGCGCCGCGGCTGGCGCTTTCATCGCCCGGAACAGGTGCGTGAGCTCCGAGGTGCTGCGGGTCATGCGATCAGCTGGTCATAGACCGACAGCGACCGCTGCTCGACGACCACCTCGTCATCGCTGCGCGCGCCGCGACGCTCGCGCAGCGCCCTGGCGTGCTCCAGCGCGGTGATCGTCCGGTTCTTCGCGAAACACCGCTCGTGCCGGGCGGCGAGCTCGGCCGTGTCCAGCGCGACTGCGATGATCTCCCGCTGGCTGACGCGAACCTCGACGCGGCGGCCGACCAGGTTCGGGTCAAGCGAGTAGTCGTTGGTATCGAACCGCAGGTGCGGGTCGGGCGGCACCCGGACCACCCAGCGGCGGTCCAGGCAGGGCTCGCGCTCAGGCAGCGGCCGCATCAGCGCCCGCTCCTCCTCGAGCCGGTCGATCGGACGGGCTCGGAG
Source organism: Solirubrobacteraceae bacterium (assembly GCA_017882465.1). GTDB lineage: Bacteria > Actinomycetota > Thermoleophilia > Solirubrobacterales > Solirubrobacteraceae > Palsa-465. The sequence continues at coordinate 2,054 of JADGPN010000650.1, read as the reverse complement.
CGTCTTGTGCGTCCGGGCGTTGGCCTTCTCAAACCACGCGTCCAGCTGCAGCTGGAAGTCGAGATGGTTCGCGAACCGACGACCAGGCTCGAAGTTCGTCTCCAGATAGCCCTGAAGCCGCTCGACACAGCCCTTCGCCTGCGGATCCGCCGGCTCGCAGAAGAGCCAGTCCACCGGCAACTGCCCGCAGAACGCCGCATACGCCTCGGTTGGCCGACCACCGCCGGCGTGCAGGCACCCCTCGCGGTCCCACACCATCAGCTCCGGCAGCGCCCCCAACGACCACAGGCAGCGGGTCATGCCCCACAGCACGTCCGGCGCCTCCTTAGAGAAGATCAGCGCGCCCACGCCGGCGCGCGAGTAGCCCATGCACGCAACCACGACCCAGCAGCGTCGAAGCTGGCCATGACCGACCGAAACCAGCGCCGATGGCTCCCACAGATCCCACTGACAGATCTCACCCGGCCGATACACCGTCCGCTGATGCGTGCGGAGCTTCAAAAACACCGGCCGGATCTCGCGCAGATAGTCATCCACGATCGTCTTGCCGCCATCAAACCCCAACGGCTCGATCAGCTCCCTGACCCTGACGCCCGTGAGCTTCGGGTCGTCCTTCAACAGCCGGTGGATCTCGTCCTTAAACGGCTCCAGCTTCGACGGCCGCTCCCCACAGCAAAACGACGGCGGCGCATCCGATCGCAACGCCGCCCGGATCGTGTTCCGCGAGAACCCCGTCCGCCGCACCAACTCCTTGATCCCAACACCCCGCACGAAATGCTCCCGACGCAACTCGGCCCACCGCTCCACGTCCAGCACGCCTCCTCCTGGCCCTCGATCAACACGACCAGGCCAGGCTCACCATCACCCCGGACGCCTCCGCCCACATCCAGGGGGGTCAAATCTCAACCGGCGAAGGGGGGTCAGTTTCTCACCGGCGCTGACAGCGCGCGCACGGCCCGCCTGCTTGGGTTGCGACCACAAGTCTGCGAAATCCAACGTCACTGTCATCGGGGCCGGCCGATCACATTGCCCCTCGTGACAGTTTCGTTAACGGCAGCCCTAACCCGGAACGTGCAGTAGGCGCGAGTTTTACGGGCGGCCGGCGTCGGCGCGTCACTGGTGATGGTCAGGCCGCGTTCTGGGTCTTTGTCGGCGGTGCTCGGCGTTTTCGCGGGAGCGTCGTGGGTTGCCCGGCCGGTTCTGGGCAGCGGTAATCGCGACGCGGTGGCCGGGCGGTCTGCTGGGTGGTGGCGGGGTCGCTGGCGGCTGTTGTCAGCCGCTGGTGGCCGTGAGCGTCTTGAGTTTCTGAAACGCGGCGAGGAGATCGGCCGCCCACGGCCATGTGTGCTGGAGGTGGAGCTTCGCGCGATGGCCGGAGAACGCGAGGCGGCCAGCGACGTGCAGCAGCCTATAGCGGACTCGCTTGGGTTCGGCCTTGGCCAGGTCCCCGTCGAGGGCGAGTGCTTAGGTCCAGACGAGCAGGTCGTGCGCGAGCATCACGATCTCAAGCCACACCTCGTTGAGCGCGAACGCCTTGCACGGGAACTTGGCCAGGCCGGTGTCCGTGCTGCTCCGGACAGAACGCTCCGGAGGAGCAAGGACCTCCAGCCGGCAGACGGAACGGGATACCCGCGGGGTGGGGCGGCGGGGGAGAGGAGAGAGGAGAGAGGCTGAGCCCCACCGCCCAACCCGAACTAACCGCGTCACTCGCTCCCCGAGGCCGCTTGCGCTTGTTGAACCGGACGCACCATCCGATTCCGTGCGATTGCTGTCCTGGAACGCCAAGCATCATTGCTCCTCGTCACCGTCGAGAGAAAAGGTGAATGCCAAACGGCCACCACACCGACCAACCCTCGTCAGCTGACCCGGGCGCGCAAGCTCAGCGCCTCCTCGGCCGTCAGCTCGATCGGGACAGTCGACGTACGCAGCACAGTCGCCATCCATCGCCGCCCCCTCCACCGATACTCCGGCAGACTTCCGGCCGCGCGTACTAGGCTGCGCCGACCATCAAACACTCTGACATCCAGCACACCGACTACAAGGTCAGCGACTTC
>JADGPN010000649.1 GCA_017882465.1 Solirubrobacteraceae bacterium | reverse complement strand
GGCCCACGCGGCGGTTGCCGCAAGCGTTATCCCGCCGACCAAGTGACGCACCGTCTTCCTGAGTGGTTCTTCCGACAGCCACTCTCACAGGCAGCGGTCCCAATGTGGCCGCGATGTGTGTCTTCTTTAGGAGTCGTCAGGCGACGGCGTCAGCGAAGCGCGTGGTCACGCCCGAACAGCTAAGAGGTCGAGGTCGGCGGGACGCCGAGGGAGGGGCTTCCCGCAGCCATCGCGAAGCTTGCGCGTCGGGTCGCGCGACGGTCTCGCGCGCTCGGCTCAAGATCAGTCTTTTCCACGGATCGGTGGTGTGGGTTTGTGCGGTTGCGTGGGTCGGTCGATCGCGGGACTCTCGCGCGTAGCCCAGCTTGGAGGTGAGTGTGCCTGCTCCCAATCTTTCGGCGCGCGCGGGGCGCTGGAGCGCCTCGCACTGGAAGCGGGCGACGATTGGATGGTTGTTGTTCGTGGTTGGTGCGGTGGCGCTCGGTTCGATCGTCGGAATCAACTCGCTTTCGCAGGCGGATATGGCCTCGGGGGAGACCTCGATCGCTGAGCACATCCTCGCGGCCGCTGATTTCCAGCGGCCAGCGACCGAGAGCGTGCTGATCCAGAGCAGGACCCAGACGGCCGATCAGTTCGAGCCGGTGATTAGCGAGGTCAGGCGGGTCCTGTCGGCCCAGAAGTACGTGGCAAACATTCAGACCCCGTTCTTGTCGCCGGCGAGGCTGGTTTCGCGTGATGGCCACTCGGCGCTGGTGCAGTTCGATATCACGGGAGACCGCGAGACGGCCAAGGACAAGGTGCAGCCGATCCTGGACGCGATCGCCGCAGTGCAACGCGCACACCCGGCGATGGAGGTCGCGGAGTTCGGTCCGGCTAGTGCCAACCATGTCCAGGCGAAGACGTTCAGTGAGGACCTGGTCCGCGCCGAGCGACTCTCGATTCCGATCACGTTGCTGATTTTGTGGTTGGCGTTCGGCGCCTTGGTGGCGGCCGGCTTGCCGGTGGTGCTTGCGTTCTCGGCGGTTCTAGCGGCGACCGGCATAAGCGAGGTCGTGAGTCATCTGCTGCCGGCCGCTGACGCGACGAAGTCGGTGATCCTGTTGGTTGGGATGGCGGTTGGGATCGACTATTCGCTGTTCTACCTGCGCCGCGTGCGCGAAGAGCGAGCAGCCGGGCTCGAGCCAGACCAAGGGCTGCGACGGGCCGCGGCCACCTCCGGTCAGGCGGTCCTGATCTCCGGCGCGACCGTGTTGATCGCGATGGCAGGAATGCTCTTCGCCGGCAACGGGATCTTCACCTCGATCGCGACGGGCACGATGCTCGTGGTGTTCGTCGCGCTGATCGGTTCACTCAGTGTGCTGCCCGCGCTGCTGCACAAGCTCGGGGATCGGGTCGAGAAGGGCAGCATCCCGTTTATCCGCCGCGTCCGCCCGCCCGCGGGCGGGTCGCGCTTCTGGAGAGCGGTGCTTCGCCCGGCGCTGAGACACCCCGCAGCCGCGTTCGTGCTGAGCGTCGGCGCGTTGGCGGCTGCGGCGGTGCCTGTGCTGGGGATGCACACGAAGCTGCCGAGCTTCACCGACCTGCCGCACAGCTTGACGATCGTGCGCACCTACCAGCACATCCAGCAAGCGTTCCCCGGCTCGCAGACGCCAGCGGAGGTAGTCGTCAAGGGCGCGAACGTAACCACCCCGGCGTTCCAGCGCGCCTACGCCGAAGGTAGACGCCGCGCGCTCGCAACCGGACAGCTGTACGAGCCGTTCTACACGTTCGTCAGCCGCGACAAAACGGTAGTACGGATCGAGTTTGCGATCGCTGGCAACGGCGACAACAGCGCCTCGATACGAGCGCTGCAGACGTTGCGCCACGACGTGGTCGCACCGATCGCCAAGACGCTGCCAGGCGCAACCGTTGCCGTGACTGGTCAGACCGCCGGAACCCACGACTTCAACGAGACGATGAAGCAGCGCGCGCCGCTCGTATTCGCGTTCGTGCTCGGCCTCGCGTTCCTGCTGCTGCTATTCACCTTCCGCTCGATCGTGATCCCCATCACGACGATCCTGCTCAACCTGCTCTCAGTCGGCGCCGCCTACGGGATCTTGATCCTGGTCTTCCAGCAGGGCCACCTGCAGGGGCTGCTGGGCTACCGCTCCAACGGTGCGATCGCCGCCTGGTTGCCCCTGTTCCTGTTCGTGATCCTGTTCGGCCTCTCGATGGACTACCACGTCTTCATCCTCAGCCGGATCAAGGAACTCGTCGACCGCGGCATACCCACAAGCCAGGCAGTCGAGCAGGGAATCCTGCGCACCGCCGGTACCGTCACCAGCGCCGCGATCGTGATGGTCGCCGTGTTCGCGATCTTCGCCGGACTACGCGAGCTGGACATCAAGCAAATGGGCTTCGGACTCGCCGTCGCCGTCCTCATCGACGCGACGATCGTCCGCGCCGTGCTACTGCCATCAACGATGAAACTGCTCGGCAAGTGGAACTGGTACCTCCCCCGCCGCCTCGCTTGGCTGCCCACACTCCGCTTCGGCGAGATCACACCCACGCCAGCCCACAACCCCAAGGAACCACCCAGACTCGGAGGCGCGCTACCAGGCGCCAGCTGAACGCCGTGCCCCTGTCAGAGGGCACTCGCGGACGACATGCGCGCCCTAACACGACCGCCACGCCCCCGGGAGCGACCATATCTGGAATATTCTCCGACATCAACGGTTGCTTTTGTATCCATGCTGATCCTCAGAGTTTCCGGGTCCGCATCCGCCTGCGCATTCACCCACCAGACGTTTTCAAAAATGGCGTCTGTTTCTATCTTTTTTTTTGAACCTTGGCCTTGGCCACGGTACGCAGGCGATAATTATGGCGATCCAAAA
>JADGPN010000648.1 GCA_017882465.1 Solirubrobacteraceae bacterium | reverse complement strand
AACGGCGCGGAAATGGGCGTTAAGCGTTAGCTCGGATTCCCCGAACTGGGGCTGTGCATCGCATCGACATCGCGTCGGTTCCGAACTTGCGGGACATCGGCGGCTACGCGACCTCAGACGGTAGGGCATGTGCGGATGGGACAGCTGTACCGGTCAATGGAACTGGACCACCTCGGCGGCGAGGACCTGGGGGCGTTCGGTCGCCTGGGCATCCGCACGGTGTTCGACATGCGCACCGAGAGCGAGCGCGCCGCCCAGCCGGACGTCATCCCCGAGGGCACCGAGCAGCTGGTCTGCGACATGCTCAAGGACTCGCAATCTCGGCCGCACCCGCGCAGCTACTCACGGTCTCCGCGATCCCGCGACCGCGCAGGACATGCTCGGCGACGGCAAAGCCGTCGCGCTGTTCGAGCGGGGCTACCGGGAGATCGGGCTGGGCGGCCGCGGCAACCCTGCTCCTGCTGGGCGTCAGCCAGGACGACGTGTTCTCGGACTACGAGCTGACCAACCGCGACCTGGTCCCCGCCCTCAAGCCGGTGCTGGAGCACTTCCGTGCCGTCGGCGGCGACCCCGACCTGCTCAAGCCGGTCCTCGGCGTCGATCCCGACTACCTGCGCGCCTCGCTCGACGAGATGCACCAGCACTTCGGCTCCATCGATGCTACTTTGCCTCGGCCTCGGCCTCGGCATCGACGCCCACGGCCAGCAGGTGCTGCGCTACTGCCCTCACCGACTAGCGACGAACCCGCCACTCCTGCTTCCCATGCGAGGTGGGCGTCTTGCCGGACCGCTAGTCGTCGCCGGGAGCGGTAGTCGCGTCTCGGTGTCGGTCTTGGCAAACTCCCGGGACATGCTGTCCGACGCGAGCACCATGGGCGAACATCTGGTGGCGCGCCTGCACACGGCGATGAACGCCCACGACGTCGAGGCGTTCGTCGCGTGCTTCGCTGAGGACTACGACAGCGTGCAGCCCGCGCACCCGGACCGGGCATTTCGCGGGCGCGAGCAGGTTCGCGCGAACTGGTCGGCGGTCTTCACCGGGGTGCCCGACTTCCGCGCCGAACTCGTCCGCGTGAACGCGGTTGGCGACACGGCGTGGTCGGAGTGGCGCTGGGAGGGGACGCAGACAGACGGCGGGCAACTCGACATGGCGGGCGTGATCGTGTTGGGCGTGCGAGATGACCTTGTCGCGTGGGCGCGTCTCTACGTCGAGCCCGTCGAGCGAGCGGGGGCAGGCATCGACGCGGCGGTGCGCGACATGACGGCCGAGCGCTGATCGCCGCAGCGCTATCGCTTCCTATGCGACTCGGCACGGGCCCGGCGGGCTCGGCGCAGGGATCGGCGCGCTACTGCTTCCCCGTGGATCCGGTCGTCTTCGAGGAGGCTCTCGCTTGCGGGCGCGAAGCAGCAGCCGAGCCGTGGGGTCGGAGGCCGGCCGCTTCTAATTCTGCTTAGGCGCGGTGTTCCGTCCAGTCCACCGCATCTAACGCGCAGCTGGCCGGCCTTCAGCACCGCGATCCGGCCGCGTCTAAACAAGCTGGCCGGCGTCGACGACTCCGGAACGCCAGCATCCGCCACCGCCGAACCGCGTCTAACTCTAACGCTTACCGTTCAAATCTGCGCCGTTGCTACTGGAAGCCCGCGTGGCCGGCTCGGTGAGCAGCGGGGATGCAGTTGGACCACCGCACTGCGCGTAGTGTGCCAGGAGGAATACAGGTCGCGCCTCGCCGATGGTGCGCGTCCCGCAGTTCGCTCGATCTGGGCTTTGCTGGTTGTCCGCCGCAGGCCGCAGCCACGCGAACGCGCAATCCGCGCGAGGCAGGTTGATGCCCGGAGAGGTTCGGATGCCCGCCGCGTGTGAAGAGCGGGTCTTCCCGCGGTTGCGACGCTCTTCAGTCCTGCTGCGGCCCGAACCTAGTTTCATACCGAGCGATGGTGCGCCCGCGTGAGTAGCTATCTCCCGATCGCCGAGCACGGTTTGATCGGCGATCTGCACAGTGTTGCTCTTGTCGGGACTGACGGGACGATCGATTGGTATTGCTGCCCGCGGTTTGACTCCCCGAGCGTTTTTGCCTCGATTCTCGATGCGCGGCGCGGGGGCCGGTATCGCTTAGCTCCTGCCGATGAGGGCTGGACGTCCAAGCAGCTGTACTTCCCCGACACCAACGTTCTGATCACTCGGTTCCTGACTCCTGATGGTGTCAGCGAGGTCGAGGATTTCATGCCGGTCGCGCAGACGATCGACGGCGAGCATCGCCAGCGCGTGGTGCGCCGTGTCGTCGCGGTGCGCGGCCAGGTGCACTTCGAGTTGGAGTGCTCGCCGCGGTTTGACTACGGTCGCGTGGAGCACGCGGTCGAGCGCCATGAGCACGGTGTTCTGTTTCGATCGGCGGACTGCGTCCTGGCGTTGGAGACCGAGGTGCCTGTGCGAGCCGACGACGGCGCGGCGCGGGCTTCGTTCGTTCTCTCGCAGGGCGAGAGCGCAACCTTCGTCCTGGAACACGTGGTTGGCGTCTATGAGCCTCACGGCCATTCCGCGGCGCAGACGCGGGAGCTGGCCGAGGCAACGGTTGCCTTCTGGCGGCGCTGGCTGTCGCAGTCACGTTACACCGGGCGCTGGCGCGAGATGGTGCACCGCTCGGCGTTGACCCTGAAGCTGTTGACCTACCAGCCGACTGGGGCGATCGTCGCGGCGGCGACGACATCGTTGCCCGAGCAGATCGGCGGCGAGCGCAACTGGGACTACCGCCACACCTGGATCCGCGACGCGGCCTTCTCGCTCTTTGCGCTCCTGCGCCTCGGCTTTGCCGAAGAAGCAGAGGCGTTCATGGGTTGGCTGAGCGAGCGATTCCGCGACTGCCGCGTCGGCGAATC
>JADGPN010000148.1 GCA_017882465.1 Solirubrobacteraceae bacterium | reverse complement strand
GGCGTCTCGACGACGGGCTCGGCCGGCGGCGGCTCCTCGGCCGGCGGCGGCTCCTCGGCGGCAGCGGGCTGCTCGGAGGCGGGCTCGGCCGGCGGCGGCTCCTCGGCGGCAGCGGGCTGCTCGGAGGCGGGCTCGGCCGGCGGCGGCTCCTCGGCGGCAGCGGGCTGCTCGGAGGCGGACTCGGACGGCGCGGGCTCGCTCTCCCGCGGCTCGGCGGCCGCCGGCTGCTCCTGGTCGCGGGCCTGCTCGTCCTCGGGATGCTCGGCGTCGGTCACTGCTCGATCTCCATCGGTCGCGGCTGCTGGGCTGCATGCGGATGCTCGGGACCGGCGTACACCTTCAGCTTCGTGATCTGCCGCCGCGCGAGGCGGTTGCGGGGCAGCATCCCCTTGACGGCAAGGCGGATGACCTCCTCAGGCCGGCGCTCGAGCATCTCCGCGAGCGTGCGCGACTTGAGGCCGCCGGGATAGCCGGAGTGACGGTAGTAGCGCTTGTCGGCGCGCTTGTTGCCCGTCACGGCGATCCTCTCGGCGTTGACGACGATCACGAAGTCGCCCGTGTCGACGTGAGGTGTGTACGTCGGCTTGCGCTTTCCGCGCAGGACATCGGCGATCTGCGTGGCCAGCCGTCCGAGCGTTTGCCCGGAGGCGTCGACGAGCAGCCAATTGCGCTCTCGGTCAACAGGTGTGGCTACGTAGGTCTTCATGGCATGCGCAAGCCGCGCGGCGGCCGCGCGGCTGAAGGCCAATGATAGGGAATCTCGCTCGTGAGCGGGCTCCGCCGCCCTGGCGCCCCCGGGGACCGGGCGAATACCCTCTTTGTGTGGAGGTTTCAGTCGCCCTTCGCCGCCCCGCCTATCGTGCCGCGTATCGCGGACTGCGGGCGTGGTGGTTCGTGACGCGGCCGCGCAAGAGCGGGGTGAAATGCGTGCTCACCGACGGCGAGCAGGTGCTGCTCGTGCGCCACACCTACGGGCGCCGGTACTGGGATGTCCCGGGTGGATCGGTGAAGCGAGGCGAGCCGCCCCTGCGGGCAGCGCGACGTGAGATGCGCGAGGAGCTGGGCGTCGACGTGACCGAGTGGGTCTCGATCGGCGATCTGCATGTCCGCATGGATCACCGCAGGGACACGCTGCACTGCTTCTGCGTCGAGCTCCGGGCCCCGCCGATCACGATCGATCGCGGCGAACTGGCCGACGCGCAGTGGTTCCCGCGTGACGCGCTGCCGGCCGAGCGCAGTCCCCTGGTCGGTCAGATCGTCGGCCGCGCCGGGCTCTGAGCGCCGGCGGCTACCGGGGCGCGCGCGGCGAGGCGCCTGCCGGGACGCCGAGCCCGGCTACTCCCACTCGATCGTGCCCGGCGGCTTGCTCGTGATGTCGAGCACGACCCGACCGACCGGCCGGATCTCGTTGATCATCCGCGAAGCGATCTGCTCGAGCAGGTCATAGGGCAGCCGAGCCCAGTCGGCGGTCATGGCGTCGTCGCTGGTCACGGCCCGGATCACGATCACGTTCCCGTATGTGCGCGAGTCGCCCTGCACCCCGACGGTGCGGATGTCCGGCAGCACGCAGAATGACTGCCACAGCTCGCGGTAGAGCCCCGCCTTCCGAATCTCGTCCTGGAGGATCGCGTCGGCCTCGCGGAGGACGTCCAGCCGCTCGCGCGTGGCCTCTCCGCCGACGATCCGGATCGCCAGGCCGGGGCCGGGAAACGGCTGGCGCCAGACCAGGCGTTCGGGCAGGCCGAGCTCCGCCCCGACCGCCCGCACCTCGTCCTTGAACAGCGAGCGCAGCGGCTCGACGAGGTCGAACTCGAGGTCCTGGGGCAGACCCCCGACGTTGTGATGGGACTTGATGGTCGCGGTCCCGGTCCCGCCACCGGACTCGATCACGTCGGAGTACAGCGTGCCCTGAACGAGGAACCTGACGTCCTCGAGGCGCCCTGCCTCTTCCTCGAACACGCGGATGAACTCGGCGCCGATCCGCTTGCGCTTCTCCTCGGGATCCGTGACGCCCCGCAACCGGGCCAGGAACCGGTTCGAGGCGTCGACGGCCACCAGCGGGACGTGGAAGTGGTCACGGAAGGCGGCGATGACCTGCTCGCCCTCGTTCTTGCGCATCAGGCCGTGGTCGACGAACACGCACGTCAGCCGGTCGCCGATGGCGCGGTGTACGAGCAGCGCCGCGACGCTCGAATCCACTCCACCCGAGAGGCCACAGATGGCGGTGCCATCGCCGACCTGGGCCCGGATCCGCTCGACCTGCTCCTCGATCACCGAACGCGCGCTCCACGAGCGGTCACATCCGCAGACATCGGACAGGAACGTGGTCAGGACCTGCTGGCCGTAGGGCGTGTGGACCACCTCGGGATGGAACTGGATCCCGTAGATGCCCCGCTCGACCGACTCGAACGCGGCCACGGGAGAGGCGGTCGACGAGGCCAGCGCGGTGAATCCGATCGGCGGGGAGAAAACCGTGTCACGGTGCGACATCCAGCAGGTCTGCTCGTGCGGCGTGCCGGCGAGCAGGCGGCCCTGCTCCGACACCGTCAGCTGCGAGCGCCCAAACTCGCCCACCTCGGCGCCCTCGACGCGACCGCCGAGCTCCAGCGCCAGCAGCTGCATCCCGTAACAGATCCCGAGCACCGGAACGCCGAGGTCGAGCAGCTCGCGCTCCAGCCGCGGAGCCCCGTCGGCGTAGACCGAAGCCGGACCACCGGACAGGATCACGCCTTTGGGATGGCGCTTGGCCACCTCGGCCGCGCCGACGTGGTGGGGAAGCAGCTCCGAGAACACTCCGCACTCGCGGACGCGGCGGGCGATCAGCTGCGAGTACTGCCCGCCATAGTCGAGCACGACGACCTGATCTGTGGCAGCCGCCGGAATGGCTGGGGTGATGGGGTCAGCCGCGGCGGCGAGGCCGGGCATCGCGCTAGTCGGCGACACCGACCGTGGCGGCCTTACCGCTCGCGCCCATTCCGACCCCTTGCTCCCGCTGCAAGTGCTTGCCCTCGGTCTGCAGCGAGGGAGCCACCATCAGCTCGGCGCGATTGAACTCGGCGATGTCCCGGTAACCGCAAGTCGCCATCGAGGTGCGCAGGCCGCCCATCAGGTTGAAGCTGCCGTCGTTCTCACGCGCCGGGCCCTTGATGATCTCCTCGAGCGACCCGTTCGGCGTCGTGACCACACGCGTGCCGCGCGGAAGCGTCGGATGGAAGGTGGCCATGCCCCAGTTGTAGCCGCGCCCCGGAGCCTCGTAAGCCCGCGCCAGCGCAGAGCCGAGCATCACGGCGTCGGCGCCGCAGGCTACCGCCTTGGCGATGTCGCCGCCATTGCGCATCCCGCCGTCGGCGATCACCTTGACGTAGTCGCCGGTCTCGAGCATGTGCTGGGAGCGGGCGGCCGCCACGTCGGCGATCGCCGTCGCCTGGGGAACGCCGATTCCGAGCACGCCGCGGGTGGTGCAGATCGCTCCCGGGCCCACGCCCACGAGCACCGCAGCGGCCCCCGTGCGCATCAGGTGGAGACCCGTGTGATAGGAGGCGCACCCGCCGACGACGACCGGGGTCGGCGCCAGCTCGCGGATGAACTCCTTCAGGTTCAGCGGCGGCCGCGTCTCGTCGCGCGAGACGTGCTCGGCGGAGACGACCGTGCCCTGGATCACGAGGATGTCGAGGCCCGCCTCGAGCGCGACCTCGTAGTGGGTCCGCACCCGCTGCGGTGTCAGCGAGGCCGCAGCGACGACGCCCTGATCCTTGATCTCACGGATCCGCTGGGCGATCAGCTCAGGCTTGACCGGTTCGCGGTAGATGTCCTGCATCTCTCGCGTGGCGATCTCGCGTGAGAAGGTCGAGATCCGCTCCAGCTGCGCCTCGGCGTCCTCGTAGCGGCAGAAGATGCCCTCGAGGTTGAGCACCGCGAGACCACCGAGCTTGCCCATCAGGCCCGCGGTCTCGGGCGAGACGACGCCGTCGAGGGCGGCGGCCAGCATCGGCAGATCAAAGCGGTAGGGACCCAGGGTCCAGGAGATGTCAACGTCGTCCGGGTCCCGCGTCCTGCGGGAGGGAACGATGGCGATGTCGTCGAATCCGTATGCGCGGCGAGCCTTCTTGCCGCGTCCGATCTCCACTTCCATTACGGCATCCTACGGCCCGATCCGGACAGGATCGGCGCCTCGGCGCAGACAGCCGGGATACGCGCGGTCAGGGGTTTGTGCGAGGGTCCACGGGCGGCAGCCATCGGGCAGGTGATGGTAGCAGCGAGAGCCCACGGCTCCGCGCTCATTCGCGCCCCCTGATCGCCGCCGCAGGCGCGGGGGGGCGATCCCCCGCACGGCCTCAGGAGATCTGAGCGCCGATCTCGAGCTGCTCGGCGGTGACCTCGCCGAGCAGCTTCTCCACCTTGCCGCGTTCGATGATCCCGGCGCCGAAGTGCTGGGTCGACTCCGCCCCGCACGCGACGCCGTAGCGAAGGCAGTCGACGGCGAGCCGGCCCGTGTAGCGGGCGGCGACGTAGCCGGCCAGGAAGGCGTCTCCCGACCCCACGGCGGAGCGGGCCTCCTGCTCCTCGACCCGTACCCGGTGCAGCGCCGAGTTGCCGGCGTCGTCGAGGACCCTGGCGTAGCAGCCGTCGGCGACGGTCATGATCGCCTCGCGCGCCCCGATCCGGGTCATCTCGACGACCGCCTGCGCCCGGTCCTCGGCGTCATTGAACTCGTGGCCGACCAGCTCCTCGGCCTCGAGCTCGTTGGGCGAGACGACAGCCGGCTCCGCCTTCACCGCCAGCCGCAGCGGCTCGCCGTCGGTGTCGATCACGGTCAGGACGCCCAGCTTGCGCACGTCGCGGATCAGTCGGCCGTAGACCTCGGGCTCGATCCCGCGCGGGAGGCTCCCCGCGAACACGCAGATGCTGGCCCCCTTGGCGAGGTACAGCAGCTTGTCGCGGAACAGGGCGAGCTCCTGCGAGGAGACCGCGGGGCCGCGCTCGTTGATCTCCGTGTGCATGCCAGTGGTCGGGTCGAGCACCACCGTGTTGGTCCTCGACTCGTCGCGGATGCGGACGAAGTCGTTCAGGATCGACTCGTCGGTCAGCGCCTCGACGATGCGCGTTCCCGTGGCCCCGCCGGCCAGCCCGGTCGCGATCACGGGCTGTTCCAGCCGCTTGATCGCGCGAGCGATGTTCACGCCCTTGCCGCCGGGCATTGTCGTTTGCTCCACAGTGCGGTGCCGGCGGCCGGGGGTGAAGTTCGGCACCTCGAGCGTCTTGTCGAGCGCTGCGTTGAGCGTGACGGTGATGATCACTGCGCTACCTCCGCGTGCGATTCCGGTGGCTTGCCCGTGTGTCGCCGGCGACGCCTCGCCGCGATCGCACCCGCCCCACCTCCGAGCAGTAGGGCAAGCGCCAAGAGGGTAAAGGGTCGCACGATGAAACGGGCGGCGATTGTGAGCGGGCTCACAGCCGGCAGGGCCCGGTCGAGCAGCAGCGGGATCCGGGCGATCCGGCGCCCGTCGGCCAGCACGACCACCGATCCGACCACGGCGTGGCGCTTCAGCGGGCCCGCCAGCTGGTGCGCCACCACCACCACCCGCGTGCTCACGTGGATGCTGCGCGCCAGCACGCGCACGAACGACCCGCCGGCGATCACGTCGGCACGGACCCCTGGCCGGTCCTTGACCGTCGGCCGCGCCAGCACTGCGCCGGCGAGCACCGGCCGAGCGATCCGGAAGTTGGCGAACCCGTACTTGAGCACGGCGAGCGTGTCCGCGTTGCGGGCGGCCTCGCTTGGGGTTCCGAGCACGGCGCTCAGCATCGTCACCCCGCCCTGGGTGCCGGATCCCACCAGCACGTAACCGGCCGCGCCCGTGTGCCCGGTCTTGACCCCATTGATCCATGGAACGCGCCCGACGAGCGTGTTGCGGTTGGTGACGAAGCGCCTGTAGTCGCCCGTGCGCAGCAGCGCCGCGGGGAGCGCGACGGCATGAGCGAAGAAGGGGTGATGGATGCGCAGGAAGCTCGCCAGCTTCACCAGGTCCGCGGCGGTCGAGTAGTTGCCGGGGGTGTCCAGGCCGATCGGCGTCGAGTAGTGGGTGTGGGCGAGGCCAAGCTGACGTGCGCGCGCATCCATCATCCCGATGAAGCGCCCGACCGACCGGTGCCCGACGTTGTAGGCGAGGTCCTGGGCGGCATCGTCGGCGCTCGGCAGAAGCAACGCCAGCATCAGGTCATGGACGCTCATCCGCTCCCCCGGCCGCAGGCCGATCTGCGAATCCACGGGCGCCGGGTAGTAGACCGGCTCGGTGAAGATCGAGCTCAGCCGCGCGTGCTCGAGCACCAGCAGAGCCGTCATCAGCTTCGTTGTGCTGGCGATCGGCAGCTCCTGAAACGCGTTGCGGGCGAACAGCACCTGGCCGGTGCTCCGCTCGACGAGGATCGCCGCACGCGCGCTCAGGCTCGGGGGACGCGCGAGTCCCCAGGCGGCGGGAGCCGCCGCGAGCGCGCACAACGCACACACGCCGGCCGCGAGCAGGCGCGACAGGCGTGAGGGCCGGCTCACCGTCTGAGCCTGAGCCGCTGCCCGGACTGCAGGCTGTTGGGGTCGAGCGTGGGATTCAGCGACTCGAGCGTCGTCAGCGGGATGCCCGTCGTGGCGGCGATCTTGGTCAGGATGTCCCCGGGCTGGACCACGTAGATCTTGGCCTTGGCATAGCGTTTGGCCGAGGCGCTGGTCGGTGTGTGGGACTCGGCCTGATGGGACGGCGTTGCGGCCGCGTGTGTGGCCGTGCCTTGATGGACGATCAGGTACACACCCGCGATCGTCGCAATCAGGGCTACCGGCGCCAGGTAACGAGCGCGACTGCGAGCTGCCATCGCCTGTCGATCATACTGGCGCCCCGCCGGCTTGCCGCGGGGTGAAAGATTTCGCCCTCAGGGCGTCAGCCCCCAGGCGAGCTCGCGAAGGCGGCGCGCTTCCTGCGCCGCGGCCGTCGCCGGACGGCCTCCGGTCCGCTCGTGGGCGCTGACGATCGACCGCGATGCGGCGATCAACCCCGCGGCCGGCCCGGGCGCGAAGGCTGCCCGGAGATCCTCGACGCGCCCACCCTGGGCACCCACGCCCGGGATCAGGAAGACCGCATGGGGCATCGCCACCCGCAGATCCTCCAGGCGCTCGGGCGCGGTGGCGCCGACGACGGCCCCGATGTCGGCCAGGCCCGAGGAGCCGATCCCGGCGCGGCCCAGCTCGGCGACGATTTGCGCCAGCCGGCCGCTGACCGAGCCGCCGGCGGCCAGCTCCTGCTCCTGAACGTCGGCCGCGCCCGGGTTCGAGGTGCGCACCAGAACGAACAAGCCGCCTCCCGACGAGCGTGCCGCCCGTGCCAGCGGCGCCAGCGAGTCGGTGCCGAGCAGCGGGTTGACGGTCAGCGCATCGGCCCCGAGGCCCGTCACGGCTCCGAACGGGGTCGGAGTCTCGCCGAAGAAGGCCTGCCCGTAGGCGGCGGCCGAGACGTCGATGTCGCCGCGCTTGGCGTCTGCGATCACGAGCAGACCGCGTTCACGAGCGCGCGTCGCGACCTCATCGAGCGCCGTCCATCCGGCCGCTCCGAGACGCTCGAAGCAGGCGACCTGGAGCTTGACAGCGACACAGTGCTCGGCCGTCGCCTCGATCACCAGCCGGCAGTGAACTGCGACCGCCGTCGCGGCGCGCTGGGCGGGCGGAGCACCGGCCCCGGCGGCCTCGATTGCCTGCGGCCACAGACGGTCCGGGTCCGGGTCCAGCCCCAGCACGATCTGCGAGCCGCGGGACACAACGCGGCCGGCGAGACGGTCGCCGAAGCTCTCGGCGACCGCCGGCGCAGCGCTCTCACCACCTCCGGCACCGCCGGCGGCCGAGCCCGGTAACGGGGTGGGACCTCCGGCGTCGCCGGGGATCCCCCCGGCGGTCACAGCACTCACGCTCGGGAGCGAGGGTCGGTCGGCGAGCCGTCGGACTACTTGACCGCCTTCTTGAGCGCCGCGCCGGCCGTGAACTTCGGCACGCGCGAAGCCGCGATCTGGATCTTCTCGCCGGTGGCAGGGTTCCGGCCCTCGCGAGCACCGCGGTCGGCGACGCTGAACTTGCCGAAGCCGGAAAAGACGACCTCGCTTCCGCGCTTGAGCGCGCCTTCGATCGTCTCCAGGACGGCGTCCACCGCGTCTGCGGCATCCTTCTTACTCAACCCGGCGCGATCTGCGACCTGGTCGACAAACTCGGACTTCGTCACTTGCAACCTCCTTCGAGGTGGTAGGAATCTTCGACGTTAACAGGGGCCGCGGACAATTTGGGAGGCCCACGCCCGGCAGTGACCTCCATTCTTGCCACATGGCGGACAGCGCCGCCGGGCCTCATCGTCAAAAACCCGCACTTTGCGGACATCGAGAGCGATGATCCACCACGTCAATCGGCAGATCCCGCCGTCCACACTCGATCAATGCGTGCGCTTCTACGGCCTGCTCGGCTTCAAGCCGGTGCCCGCGCCGGAGGCCGTCGCCGGCCGAGCCGTGTGGCTCGAAGCGGCCGCGACACAGGTCCACCTGATGCCGGCGGCGGACGCCCAACCCGATCGCGGGCACGTGGCGGTGGTCGTCTCCGACTACGAGGCCGTCCTGGCTGAGCTGCGCACGGCGGGCCACGAAGTCGAGCCGCGTCGCAAGCACTGGGGCTCGCCGCGCGCGTTCGTGCACGATCCGGCCGGGCATCTGGTGGAGCTGATGGCCTTCCCGCCTCCGTCGTCGTGAGGCGGGAGCCGGCCCGGTGGCGACGGGCGTCCGAGGCGAGCGCCGCGGGCCGGGTTGACGGGGTGACGGCGGGCGTACTTGCCGGCGTCGGCGGCGTGACCGCAGGCGTCCTTTCCGGGCGTCGGCGGCGTGACCGCGGGCGTCCTTGCCGAGGCGTCGTCGACGTGACCGCGAGCGTCCTTGCCGATGGCGAGAATACGGCCATGAACCTTGCCCGCATCGGCTGGCTCACGATGGTGATCGCGTCCCTGATCGCGGTCCTCGTGCTCGCACTGCAGGGGTACTACGGCTACGCCGGCGTCACTCTCGCGGTCGCCGCCTCGGCGGCGATCAATTTGACGTAGGGGTGGGGCTGGTAAGGGTTCGGCCTGGCGGGGGCGATCAACTCCCATCTCGTTCCAAGCACGCGACACAGCCACCCGCTCCCTACCGCAGCGGCGCCTCCCGCGATCGCGCCGGCTCGGGCTCGAGCACCTCGCCGGGCCGGACGCGGTCCTCGGGCTCGAGGTGGATCAGGACGTCGGCTCCTCGCAGCCGAGACGCGATCACGTCCTGCAGCTCGTGCGCGGTGCGGTGAGCGTCCTCGAGCGAGGTGCCAGAGCGGAACTGCACGTGCAGGTCGACGTAGCGCCGGGAGCCCGCCCGCCGGGTGCGCAGCTCGTGGTAGCCGACGACGCCGCGGGGGCCGAAGGACCCGACCGCGTCGCGGATCTCCCCGACCTCCTCGTCGGGCAGCGCCTGGTCGACCAGCACGCGCGAGGAGCGGCCGACGAGGCTCGCGCCCTCGAACACGATCGCGCCGGCGACGATCAGGGCGACGGCCGGGTCGAGCCATTGCGCGCCCGTGACCTGCACCAGCACCAGCCCGACCAGCACGCCCGCCGAGGTCCAGGCATCGGTCCGCAGGTGGGCGGCGTCCCCCTCCAGCGCGGGCGAATCGGTCTCACGGCCCTTGCGGGCGATGATCGAGGAGACGATCAGGTTGACGACCATCGAGATGGCGACCACGGCGATGCCGAACCCGATTGCGTGCAGCTCACCGTTGCCGAGCAGCCGGC
>JADGPN010000647.1 GCA_017882465.1 Solirubrobacteraceae bacterium | reverse complement strand
AAGTCGCCGAGAGGGCTGCAGACTGGCGGCTGAGGCCGTATGAGCGATGACGGCGAGGACAACACAACCTCGCCCGAGCAAAGGGCCTCTGGGCGAGCGTGGCCGTCGCTTGCAGGAACGGCTGGGCGTAGTGCCGCTTGCGGCTATCACGCGCCGGGGCGCAGTGCCGGTATGGCTGCGCGCCTCATGGTCAAATCCTGCGGTGGCGGCGAAGGCGGCAAGCCAACCCGCCAACCGCCGGCGACATGAGGGCTGGTCGAGGAGCCCGTCGCCGCGCTCGCGGTGGGGAACGCGGTCGCTGATATGCGCTCGCTTCCAGCCGGACTGGGGAAAACCCAACGTCCGGTTGATAGGGGGGCGGGAGGAAACCGATGCCAGTCGGCTTGCCCGTGCGGCACACGGCGCCTCTCGCCTACCCGACCAGGATCTGTGGCCGGTCACCTTCGTAAGAGCGGTTCGGTCAGCTAGATGAGAGCAATCGGTCAGCCTGGTGAGAGCGGCCGGCCGTGCCGGACGTCAGGATCTATGCGGTCCGGCGGAGATACCACGGCTCGTCAACGGAGGTGCGGCACCGGCTACTTCTTGGCCTGCTCGAAGTACGGGTTGGTGCCGGAGGCGTGGTCGGTGACGTCGACGACGCGGTCGATCTCGGGGACGGCCTGGGTGATCGCCACTTCGATGCCTTGGCTGAGGGTGACTGTGGCCATGCCGCAGCCCTGGCACCCCCCGCCCAGGCGCAGATAGGCGGTGGTGCCTTCGATGCCCGCGAGCTCGGCGTGTCCGCCGTGGCTGGCGATGCTTGGGTTGACGTCGCGGTCGAGCACGGCCGTGACGCGACGGGCAGCGTCGGTGTCTAACCCGGCGCCGGGCGTTGTCGGCGGACGGCGGACGGCGGGGCTGGCTCCGGGGCTCATCGGGAGGGTGGGAAGGGCGAGCGGTGGGGGAGGCGGCTTGTTCGGGTTGACGACCACGAAGCCGCCGCCCAGCCGGTTCTCGCTCCAGGCCACGGTGGCGCCGCGCAGCTTCTCGATGCTGTCCTCGACCACCACGATGGGGAGATCCCCTTCGTGCTGCACGGTGTCGCCGGCGCGGACCTTGGCCAGCGGCTCGAGCGACAGCGCGCTGACGTACTCGCCGTCGGCCATGCCGGTGATCCGTACCGATAGCACGCGACCGCTCGGATCGGGATCGGCGGCGCGGAAGTCGCGCACGCGCTGGAGCGCCGATGCCGTGATCGCGAGCAGGGCGGAGGCTGGGTCGGGCACCGATCTACGATAGCGCCGTGGAGCGTCTTCTCCTGATCCTGCCGTCGGCCACCTACCGGGCGCCGGACTTCGTGGCGGCGGCGCGGGAGCTTGGCGTCGCGGTCACGGTGGCCTCCGAGCGCCGGGCGGCGATGTCGGCCGCGATGGGCGAACGGGCGCTCACCCTCCGCCTGTCAGATCCAGCATTGGCGGCCGAGCAGATCGCCGAGCGTGCCCTGCATACCCCGTTCGCCGCGGTTGTGGGCGTCGATGACCAGGGCGTGATGGCCGCCGCGCTGGGCGCCGAGCGCCTCGGGCTGCCCCATAACCCGCCGGCCGCTGTCGCCCGTACGCGTGATAAGGCGGCGATGCGCCGGGCGCTCGCGGAGGCGGGCGTCCCGCAGCCGCGCTACGCCCTGCTGGCCTCCGGAGCCGACGTCGCAGCGGTGGCGCGCGACGTGGGCCTTCCCTGCGTCGTCAAGCCGCTCGGGCTGTCGGGCAGCCGCGGGGTGATCCGCGCGGACGACGCCGAGCAGGCACGGTCGACCGCCGAGCGCGTCCGGGGGATTCTGGCCGCCGCTCGGGAGCCGCCCGGGGCGCCGCTGCTGCTGGAGAGCTACCTGCCCGGCGTGGAGGTGGCGCTCGAGGGGCTGCTGCGCGGAGGCCGTCTGGAGGTGCTGGCGGTGTTCGACAAGCCCGACCCGCTCGAGGGACCGTACTTCGAGGAGACGCTGTACGTGACGCCGTCGCGGCTGCCGACCGCCGTCCTGGGCGAGGTTGAGGCGGTTACTGCGCGGGCGGCGCGTGCGCTGGGGCTGCGGGAGGGACCGATCCACGCCGAGCTGCGCGTCGACGGCGAGCGGGTGAGCGTCCTCGAGCTAGCGGCCCGGTCGATCGGCGGCCTGTGCTCGCGCGCGCTGCGCTTCGGCGCCGGCGTCAGCCTGGAGCAGGTGATCCTGCGCCACGCGCTGGGCCTCGGGCTCGAGGACCTGGCGCGGGAGTCGACGGCGTCTGGCGTGATGATGATCCCGATCCCCGGGGCTGGCGTGCTGCGCGCGGTCGAGGGGCAGGCGCAGGCGCGCGCGGTAGAGGGCATCGGAGGGCTGGAGATCACGATCGCCCACGGCCGCCCCGTGGTGCCGCTGCCTGACGGCGACCGCTACCTGGGTTTCCTGTTCGCCCGCGCGGCGAGCGCCGACTCGGTCGAGCGCTCGCTGCGCGCCGCGCACGGCCTGCTGCGGACCCGGATCGAGCCGCACGCGCCCGAGCCGGTCGGCGCGCGCTAGCGTGGGTCACACGTGCGCGTCCTTTTGATCTCGACCTACGAGCTGGGCCACCAGCCGTTGCATGTCGCCTCGCCGGCGGCCGCGTTGCGCGGAGCCGGGCACGAGGTCCGCTGTCTGGATCTCAGCGTGCAGCCGTGGGACCCCGGCGCGCTGGAGTGGGCACAGGCGGTCGGCTTCTCGGTGCCGATGCATACCGCGATGCGCCTGGCGCTCAGCGCCGGGCGCCGCGTGCGCCGCGAGCACCCCGGGCTGCCGATCTGCTTCTCCGGGCTCTATGCCACGGTCAGCCGCCAGCGGGTAGAGCGTGGGCTCGCCGCGCGCGCGATTGCCGGCGAGTACGAGCCGGCGCTGA